>JBGPYP010000043.1:0-12638 GCA_041493285.1 Casimicrobiaceae bacterium | reverse complement strand
TCCTCGGCCTTCACCGCGTCACCCGGCTTGACGAAGACCTCGATGACCGGCACGTCCTTGAAGTCGCCGATATCGGGAACCTTGACCTCGATGGTGCTCATGGATGCCTCAAGAAGAGGTCTTGGTGTTCAGACACTGGTCAAACCGTCCACGGCGCGGGCTTGGCCGGGTCGATGCCGTATTTGCGGATCGCCTCGGCGACCTTCGCCGTGGGCAGCGCTCCCTCGTCGGCGAGGGCCTTGAGCGCGGCGACGGTCACGTAGTGGCGATCGACCTCGAAGAAGCGGCGCAGCTTCTCGCGCGTGTCGGAACGGCCGAAGCCGTCGGTCCCGAGCACGACGTAGCGGCGCGGGACGTAGGCGCGGATCTGCTCGGCAAACGCGCGCATGTAGTCGGTCGTGGCGATCACCGGGCCCTGCGTGTCCTGGAGACAGGTTCCGACGTGCGAGAGCTTTGGCTTCGCCGTCGGGTTGAGCATGTTCCAGCGCGCCACCGCATGGCCGTCGCGCGCGAGCTCGGTGAAGCTCGGGCAGCCCCAGAGGTCCGCGTCGACGCCCCAATCCTGCGCGAGCAGATCGGCCGCTGCAATCGCTTCGCGCAGGATCACGCCGGAGCCCAGCAGTTGCACGCGCGGCGCCTTCGCCTTGCCGGCGGCGGCCTTGAGCAGATACATCCCCTTGATGATGTTCGGCGCCGCGCCCTGCGGCATCGCGGGATGCAGATAGTTCTCGTTCATCAGCGTGAGGTAGTAGTAGACGTCGTGCTGCTCGGCGTACATCCGGCGCAAGCCATCCTGGATGATCACCGCGACCTCGTAGCCGAAGCTCGGATCGTAGGAGATGCAGTTGGGGACCGTCGCCGAGATGACGTGCGAGTGCCCGTCCTCGTGCTGCAGTCCTTCGCCGTTGAGCGTGGTGCGCCCGGCCGTGCCGCCCAGCAGGAAACCGCGCGAGCGCATGTCGCCCGCAGCCCAGGCAAGGTCGCCGACGCGCTGGAAGCCGAACATCGAGTAGAAGATGTAGAAGGGAATCATCGGCACGCCGTGCGTGGAATACGACGTCGCAGCCGCGATCCAATCGCACATCGCGCCGGGCTCGTTGATGCCCTCCTGCAGGATCTGGCCGTCCTTGCTCTCCTTGTAGAACATGAGCTGGTCGGCGTCCTGCGGCGTGTAAAGCTGGCCGAGCTGGCTCCAGATCCCGAGCTGGCGGAACATGCCTTCCATGCCAAACGTGCGCGACTCGTCGGGGACGATCGGCACGACACGCTTGCCGATGTTCTTGTCGCGGAGCAGTGTCTGCAGGATCTGTACGAAGGCCATCGTCGTCGAAATCTCGCGCTCGCCGGTGCTCTGCAGGAAGCGCTCGAGCGCGGACAGCTCGGGCACCGTCAGCGGGTCGGCCTTGCGGCGACGTGACGGCAGGAAGCCGCCCAGCTCCATGCGCCGGGCCTTCATGTACTCGGCCTCGGGCGATCCCGCCGGGAAGGTCATGTACGGGACGTCCTCGATCTTGTCGTCGGGAACGGGAATCTGGAAGCGATCGCGCATCGCCCGGATCGACTCGACCGACATTTTCTTCTGCTGATGCGTGATGTTCTGCGCCTCGCCCGACTCGCCCATGCCGTAGCCCTTGATCGTCTTGGCGAGGATCACGGTGGGCTGGCCCTTGTGATCGACCGCGGCGTGGTACCCGGCGTAGACCTTGAACGGGTCGAGCCCGCCACGGTTCAAATGCCAGATCTCCGCGTCACTCCAGTCGGCGACCAGCTCCTTCAATTCGGGCGTGTTAAAAAAGTACTCGCGGACGTAGGCACCGTCCTTGGACTTGAACATCTGGTACTCGCCGTCGACGCACTCCATCATGCGGCGCATCAGAATGCCCTTCTTGTCCCGGGCGAGCAGCGTGTCCCAGTGCGTGCCCCAGATCACCTTGATGACGTTCCAGCCCGCGCCGCGGAAGGCCGCTTCGAGCTCCTGGATGATTTGGCCGTTGCCTCGCACGGGACCATCCAGCCGCTGGAGGTTGCAGTTGACGACGAAAATAAGGTTGTCGAGCATCTCGCGTCCGGCCATGCCGATCGCGCCCATCGATTCGGGCTCGTCCATCTCGCCGTCGCCGCAGAAGCACCACACCTTCCGGCCTTCGGTCTGCGCGAGGCCGCGATCCTGCAGATATTTCATGAACCGCGCCTGGTAGATCGCCATGAGCGGCCCGAGCCCCATCGACACCGTCGGGAACTGCCAGAAGTCCGGCATCAGCCACGGGTGCGGATACGACGAGATACCCTTGCCGTCGACTTCCTGCCGGAAGTTGTCCATCTGCTCCGCGGTGAAGCGGCCGAGCATGAACGCGCGGGCATAGATTCCGGGCGCCGAGTGACCCTGCACGAGCACCAGGTCGCCGCCATGGTTCTCGGAGGCGGGATGCCAGAAATGATTGAAGCCTACGTCGTAGAGCGTCGCCGCCGATGCGTAGCTCGCGATGTGCCCGCCGACGTTGGTGTGCTTGTTCGCGCGCACGACCATCGCCATGGCGTTCCAGCGCGCGTAGTTGCGTATCTTTTCCTCGATCGTCTGGTCGCCAGGCATCTTCGGCTGGCGGTCGACGGGAATCGTGTTGATGTACGCCGTGTTGGCGGAGAACGGGACGTACGCGCCGCGGCGGCGCGATTTGTCGATCACCTGCTCGATGAGGAAGTGCGCCCGTTCGGCGCCTTCGTGGTCGATGACGCCATCGATCGCGTCCAGCCATTCCCGCGTTTCCTGCGGGTCGACGTCGGGCTGCATGTCCATGGGATTCCTCGCGAAGGATTGCCGCTTCACAGGGCGGCTGGATCGCATGCGCGACGCGCTGGAGGCCTCGGCCCGCCGTCAGCGCAGACGCGGCGGCGACCGGATCATGCTACCACGCACCCGCGACGGGTTCCAGACAACCGGCGCCGCGCGCGCGAGCGGCGTCAGCGCCGATCGGTGCGCTGCGTTTCCAGGGTGCGCCTTTCGGTGACGATCGCGTCGACCATGAGATCGTGCGCTGCGGCCGGGACGCGCTCGACGACCTGCAGCTCGAACGCGCCGGCGATGCGTCGCGCGTCGTCGCGCAGCGTCGGCAGCAGTCGATCGTAATAGCCGCCGCCGTAACCGGTGCGGTATCCGCGCGCGTCGAACGCCACGCCCGGCACGAGCACCCAGTCGATGGCGGAGGGCGCGACGCCCCGGCAATGCGCCCGGGGCTCGGCGATGCCGCGAAACCCGCTCGCGACGTCGCGCTCGAGATCGGCGATCGCGTAGAGCTCGAGCATCCGGCTCGCCGGGTTCACGCGCGGCGCGACCGCCGTCTTGCCCAGCGCGAGCGCGGCCTCGTACAACGGGCGCGTTTCCCACTCGCTGCGAAAGGCGAGCGAGAGAAGCACGGTGCCGGCAAGGCGGAAATCTTCGCGCGCGCAAAGCGCGGCGACGATCGCATCGCCGAAGCGGGCGCGGGTCGCGGCGGGCAGCGCGTCGCGCGCCCGCAGGATGCGCTCGCGCAGCGAGCGCTTAGCCTCGCGTGGATCGACGCGCGTCGCAGCAGGTCGTGGATCCGTCATGAGTGACGATGGTACCGTAGCGGCGCGAGCCCGTGGCGAGGGGCCTCCGGCACGGTCTAGTGAATTCCTCACGTCGAGTTGTCGGCCCTCGCACCCGGCTCGGGTCGCCTCCACTCGCTTTCGCTCGCGGAGCCTCGCTCCGCCTCGCCGGTCACCCCACTTGCGCAGTGTGTGGGTATCGCGCGAGGACGCGACCGCGGATGGGCTGCGGCCAGCGCGAGGTTGGTATCTCGATGTGTGTGATAGCCGCAGCAGTCGACAAAGCGGCCGACACTCTGCGTGACACGCTGCGCCGAGCGCCAAGGAGGCCGCGGTCTCGGCAGCGTGCCGCGCGGCTGGAGCCTATAATGGCGCCTTCCCCGTTCACGCCCGGCCCGAAACCCCACGATGAAGCACGCCCACCATCACCACCGTGAGCGCCGTGCGCGTCTCATCGCCGACATGCGCGCACAGAGCGGCGGTGGTCTCGCGGCGATTCCCACCGCGCCCGAGGCCGTCCGCAACGCCGACACGCACTACCCTTATCGGCCGGACAGCCATTTCTACTACCTCTCCGGCTTTCCGGAAGCCGAAGCGGTCGTCGTGCTCGTCGCGGGAGCCGAACCCGGCGACTCCCAGCAGATTCTGTTCTGCCGCGACAAGAATCCGGAGCGCGAAATCTGGGACGGCTTCCGCTACGGCCCGGACGCCGCGCGCGAGATCTTCGGCTTCGACGAGGCGTATTCGATCTCCGAGTTTCCCGCCAAACTCGCCGAGTGGGCCTGCGACCGGCCCGCGCTGTACACGCCGCTGGGCTTGTACCCGGCCTGGGATCACGCGATCACGGCGACGCTCAACGAGGTGCGCAGCCGTGTGCGCACTGGCATTGCTGCGCCGGAAACGGTGATCGATGTGCGGGCGACAATCGCCGCGATGCGCCTGGTCAAGGACGCCGAGGAGATCAGGCTCATGCGCCGGGCGGCGGAAATCTCGAGCGGCGCGCATCGCCGCGCCATGGCACGCACCCGGCCCGGCTGGTACGAATACCAGGTCGAAGCGGAACTCGCGCACGAGTTCCTGCGCTCCGGCGCGCAGGCCGTCGCGTACCCGCCGATCGTTGCGTCCGGACCTAACGCCTGCGTGCTGCACTATCGTGAGAACAACCGGCAGACGCAGGCGACCGATCTGCTTCTGATCGACGCCGGCTGCGAGTTTCAGGGGTACGCGTCGGACATCACACGGACCTTCCCCGTCGGCGGCAAGTTCAGCGGCCCGCAGAAAGCGGTCTACGAGCTGGTGCTCGCCGCGCAGCTCGCGTGCATTGACGCGGTCCGTCCCGGGAAGCCCTTTCACGACTACCACGAGGTGGCCGAGCGCGTGCTGGCGCAGGGGCTAATCGACCTCAGGTTGTGCGAGGGTTCGCTCGACGCGGTGCTCGAATCGGGCGCGTACAAGCAGTTCTACATGCATCGCGCGGGACACTGGCTGGGCCTCGACGTCCACGATGTGGGGTTGTACCGCGTCGGCGGCGAGTCGCGAACGCTCGAGCCGGGGATGGTCCTCACCGTCGAGCCCGGCTGCTACATTCGGCCCGCGGACAAGGTGCCCGAGGAATTCTGGGACATCGGCGTGCGCATCGAGGATGACGTTTTCGTCACGGCGGACGGCAGTGAGAACCTCACGGCCGCGACGCCGAAATCGATCGCCGATGTAGAAGCGCTGTGCGCCCGGTGAGGGCCTCGTTGAAGCGGGCGCGGCTGCGCCGCGCTCCTTAACTCGGCCGGGCGCACGAGGGCCGTTCAGTGCTGCATGATCTCGTCATCGTCGGCGCCGGGCCCGTGGGGGCGACGCTTTCGCTCGCGCTCGCCGACAGCGGGCTCGACGTCGTCGCGCTCGACGCCCGCGCGGAAGGCGCGATCGGGCGCGGCGACCGCTCGCTTGCGTTGTCGCACGGTACCCGGCTGATCTTCGAGCGGCTGGGCGCCTGGAGCGCGGTTGCGGCAGCACCCGGCACGGTGACGCCGATCGCCGCGATCGACATCTCGCAGCGCGGGGGCTTCGGGCACGCGCGCCTCGACGCGGCGGAGCAGGGACTGCCGGCGCTGGGCTACGTCGTCGGCTATCGCGCTCTGCAGGCGGCGCTCGACGCCGCACTGGCTCTCAGCGGCGGCGAAGTTCGATACGACTGCGCGGTAACGCGCATCGGCGCGACGCCCGCCTACGCCGCCATCGAGGCGACGCAAGGTGGTGTCGCGTTGGACCTGATGGCGCGACTGGTCGCGCTGGCCGACGGCAGCGGCGAATTGGCGGCGGGCAGTGCGCGGCGCAGCCACGACTACAGCCAGGTCGCGCTTGTCGGCAAGCTCACGCCGCGCGAGCCGCATCGCGGCATGGCGTTCGAGCGGTTCACGCCCGAAGGGCCGATCGCGCTGCTTCCGGAAGGCGATCACTACGGCCTGGTATGGACCACCACACCGGCAAAGGGCGAGGCGCTGCTGGCGTTGCCCGATGCGGAGTTCCTCGCCTCGCTGGACGCCCACTTCGGATCGAACGCCGCAGCGCGACCCGGGGCGCTGCCGGGCGGCTTCCAGCGCATCGCCGACCGCCGTACCTTTCCGCTGCGGCTCGAATACGCCAGCCGCGTCGTCGAGGAACGGCGGGTGCTGCTCGGCAACGCTGCACAAGCGCTGCATCCGGTCGCGGGGCAGGGCTTCAACCTCGGCCTTCGTGATGCGTACGAGCTGGCGCAAGAGTTGCTTGCGACGCCGCACGATGCGATCGGCTCGCGCGATCGGCTCGCCGCGTATGCCCGCCGCCGCCGTCCCGACCGGATCGCCGGCATCGCGTTCACGCACGGGCTGCTCGGGGTGTTCGGGACCGACGCGGCGCTCGTCTCCTGGCCGCGCGGGTTGGCGCTCACTCTGCTCGATTCCCTTCCCGCGATGAAGCGTGCGTTCACGCGTGCGATGTTGTTCGGTATTCATCAGGGCATTCGCTGACGCCGCGCACCGTAGTCGTGCAGCGCGTCGATGCCGCTTTCGTTCGCGCTGACTACACGCTTGCAAACTCGGTATAATGCACGTCCTCTCCGAAGCAACCTCCGATCGAGTTCATCATCCGGTCTGCCGCCGTGCGCATCGGTCCGCATTCCATCGACAACAATCTGGTCGTCGCGCCCATGGCCGGGGTGACAGACCGGCCGTTCCGGCAGCTTTGCAAGCGGCTGGGCGCCGGGCTGGCGGTGTCGGAGATGATCGCGTCGAGCCCGCAGCTCCGCGACAGCGCGAAATCGCAGCGGCGCGCCGACCACAGCGGCGAAGTCGAGCCGATCGTCGTGCAGATCGCCGGCGCGGACCCCGCGCTGATGGCCGATGCGGCGCGCTACAACGTCGAGCGCGGCGCCCAGATCGTCGACATCAACATGGGCTGCCCGGCCAAGAAGGTCTGCAATGTGGCCGCGGGCTCGGCGCTGCTGCAGAACGAGCCGCTGGTCCGCGCGATTCTCGATGCGGTGGTTCGTGCTGTCCACGTGCCCGTGACGCTCAAGATCCGCACCGGTTGGAGCCGTGAGCATAAGAACGCGATGCGCGTGGCCCGTATTGCTGAGGACGCGGGCGTCGCGGCGCTGTCGGTGCACGGCCGCACGCGCGAATGCGGGTTCGTCGGCGCGGTTGAATACGACACCATCCGTGCCGTCAAGCAGGCGGTCGCGATTCCGGTGATCGCCAACGGCGACGTCGATTCGCCGGAGAAAGCGCGCGATGTCCTCGCGTGCACCGGCGCCGACGCGATCATGATCGGCCGGGCGGCGCAGGGGCGGCCGTGGATCTTCCGCGAGATCCGCCATTACCTGGACCGGGGCGAGCGGCTGCCGCCACCCGAGGTCGAGGAAATCCGCCGCGTCATCCTCGAGCACCTCGCCGACCACTATAGTTTCTACGGCGAATTCGCGGGGGCGCGCATCGCGCGCAAGCACCTGGGTTGGTATGCGGGGGGCCTGGTCGGGGGCGAGGCGTTCCGCCATGAGGTCAACCGGCTTGAGACGTCCGCGGCGCAGATCGCGGCGGTGAGCCGGTTTTTCGATCGACTCGCGGCGCGCGCCGACCGGCTCGAATTTATGCCGGCGACGGTTGCCGCGGCTCCATGGGTAGAGGAGGCCCTCGCAGCGTGAAAAGAACCGTGCGCTTCAACGGCACCAACGAGATCGGGCGAAGTGTCGAGAAGTCGCTTGAGGAATACTTCCGCAAGCTCGATGGAGAGACTCCGCATGGCATCTACGACATGGTGATCGCGAACGTCGAGCGCTCGCTGCTGGCGACGATCATGCATCGCGCCGGTGGCAATCAGACACAGGCCGCCGACATGCTGGGGGTTAATCGCAATACCCTGCGCACCAAGCTTGGCAAGTACGGCATCCGGTAGGAAACCGTTCAATAGCCTGCTGCGCTTGGCATAGCTTTGTTGCTCGCAGGCTCGGAATCCTCTTGTACTACCGTGTACACTCCGATTCCTCGCCTCCTCGCGTCGCGCTCTGCCTGCGCTCGCGACGGCTCTTGAACGGTTTCCAAAAGCCTTTCACGCGCTTTCGCCACCGGACCGCTGGCAGCTCGCTCAGTTGAACGTTACGCCAATTTCCCAGGCGCTGCTGTCGGTCTCGGACAAGACTGGGCTGGTCGATTTCGCGCGCGGCCTGCACGCGCTGGGCATTGCTCTGCTCTCCACCGGCGGCACCGCGCGCGCGCTCGCCGACGCGGGGCTCCCGGTCACGGAGATCGGCGCGTACACCGGCTTCCCGGAAATGCTCGACGGGCGCGTCAAGACGCTGCATCCGAAGGTCCACGCTGGGATCCTGGCCCGGCGCGACGTTCCGGCGCACCGCGCGGCACTCGCCGAGCACGGCATCCCGGCGATCGACGTGGTCGTCGTCAACCTCTATCCGTTCCGGGAGACCGTGGCCAAACCGGGCTGCAGCCTGGACGACGCCATCGAGAACATCGACATCGGCGGACCGGCCATGGTCCGCGCGGCGGCGAAGAATTACGCGCACGTCGGCGTCGTTGTGGATCCCGCCGACTACTCCGCGCTCCTTGCCGAGCTTCGCGAAGGCGGCACCACGCTCTCCGCCGCAACGCGCTTCCGGCTGGCGCAGAAGGCATTCTCGCACACCGCAGCGTACGACGGCGCAATCAGCAACTACCTGACCGCACGCGACGAGGACGGCGCCGCGCGCGCGTTCCCCGGGCGTTGGAACTGGCAGGGCGCCAAGGTCGAGGATTTGCGCTACGGCGAGAACCCGCATCAGGCCGCCGCGTTCTATCGCGACGAGCCACTTGTCCCCGGCTCCATCGCGTCGCTAAGGCAATTACAGGGCAAGGAGCTTTCGTTCAACAATATCGCCGACAGCGACGCGGCGTGGGAGTGCGTGAAGAGCTTCAGCGACCCCGCCTGTGTGATCGTGAAACATGCCAATCCGTGCGGCGTCGCGCTGGCGGGCGAGTTGATCGACGCCTACCGCAAGGCGTTCGCGACCGATCCGACCTCCGCATTCGGCGGCATCATCGCCTTCAATCGCGAAGTCGACGCCGCGACGGTCGAGGCGGTGAGCGCGCAGTTCCTCGAGGTCCTGATCGCGCCGGGCTACACGGCGGATGCGCTGGCGGTGATCGCGCGCAAGACCAACGTGCGCGTTCTCGCGATTCCGCCGGGAGCCGGACCGCGCGGAAACGGCTGGGACTGGAAGCGCGTCGGCGGGGGCATGCTGCTGCAGACTGCGGACACGCGCAACCTCGCTGCGGCGGAACTGAAGGTCGTCACGAAGCGGGTGCCGACGCCGGAGCAGCTCGCGGATCTGCTCTTCGCCTGGCGCGTCGCCAAGTTCGTCAAGTCGAACGCGATCGTCTACTGCGCAGGCGGGCGGACGCTGGGGATCGGCGCCGGACAAATGAGCCGCGTCGACTCGACGCGCATCGCGGCGCTCAAGGCGGCGAACGCAGGATTGACGCTGGCGGGGTCAGTGGTCGCGTCGGATGCATTCTTCCCATTTCGCGACGGACTCGACGTCGTTGCCGACAACGGCGCGCTCGCCGTGATCCAACCGGGAGGCAGCGTCCGCGATCAGGAAGTCATCGCCGCCGCGGACGAGCGCTCGCTCGCGATGGTCTTCACCGGCGTCCGGCATTTCCGTCATTGATCTCTCGAAGGAAAGCTTCTTGAAGCGACTCATCTGCGCCGCCGCCGTCTCGCTCGTCCTGCCGGGCCGCGCGCACGCGCTCGAATGCGCGGACTTCTGGTCGTGGGTCGACAAGGGTTGTCGGCGCGTCGTCGATACCTATGAGCGAGGAGGAGACGAGCTGCTTCTCTCGGGCTATTCGTATCACATCCCGGCGACGTACACGCCGGAGAAGCGGGCCGAACTGAATACGGATGCCTGGGGCGGCGGCTGGGGACGCACGGTCGAGGACGCGGACGGCGATACCCACACCGTGGGAGCGTTCGCGTTCCTGGATTCGCACAAGCACGTCCAGTCGAACCTTGGCTATATTTACTCGACGTATTGGGGCCCGCGCGAGGGACTGCAGCCCGGCCTCGGGTTCTTCGCGGGCATCGTCCAGCGACCCGACATCGCCGGCGGCGTTCCGTTCCCCGCCGCGCTGCCGCTCGCGTCACTGCGTTACGGGCAAGCGACGCTGGTCGCGACGTATATCCCCACGCTCAACGGCGGCATCAACCACGGCAGCACGCTCTACGTCTTCGGCCGCTACACGTTCAAGCGATGAACGTGCTCGTCATCGGCTCCGGCGGCAGGGAGCACGCGCTCGCGTGGAAGATCGCGCGGTCGCCGCGCGTGGCGAAGGTTTTCGTCGCGCCGGGCAACGGCGGGACGGCACTCGAGCCCGAGCTTACCAACGTCGCGATAAGCGATATCGCAGAGTTGGTTGCGTTCGCGCGGGCCGAGCAGGTCGCGCTGACAGTCGTCGGCCCCGAGGTGCCGCTCGCGGCAGGCGTGGTCGATGCCTTTCGCACCGCGGGCCGGCGCATCTTCGGGCCGACACGCGCTGCCGCGCAGCTCGAAAGCTCCAAGGATTTCGCGAAAGCGTTCATGGCTCGCCACGGCATCCCGACCGCGGCGTATCGCTCGTTCACCGAAGCGACGGCGGCGCACGCATACGTCGAGGAGCGCGGCGCGCCGATCGTCGTGAAAGCCGACGGCCTGGCCGCGGGCAAGGGCGTGGTCGTTGCCGCGACAACCGATGAGGCGCACGCCGCGATCGACGCGATGCTGGTCGGCAATCGGCTCGGGGAGGCCGGCGCGCGCGTCGTCGTTGAAGAGCATCTTGCCGGCGAAGAAGCGAGCTTCATCGTGATGGCCGACGGCCGCAACGTGCTGCCGCTCGCCTCGTCGCAGGATCACAAGCGCCTGCACGATGGCGATCGCGGGCCGAACACCGGCGGCATGGGAGCGTATTCGCCGGCGCCCGTCGTGACTCCGGCGGCGCACGCGCGGATCATGCGCGAGATCATCCTTCCCGCCGTCCACGGCATGGCGGCCGACGGGATCCCGTACACCGGTTTCCTCTACGCCGGCGTGATGATCGACGCTGCCGGCAAGCCGCGGACGCTGGAGTTCAACTGCCGCCTGGGCGACCCGGAGACGCAGCCGATCGTGATGCGGCTTAAGTCGGATCTGCTCGATCTCTTCGAGCACGGCGCGCAGGGGACGCTCGATCGCATCGACGCCGAATGGGATCGGCGCGCGGCGCTCGGTGTCGTGCTTGCCGCCGCGGGTTATCCCGACAGCCCTCGCAGGGGCGACCCGATCTCGGGCTTGAGCGCCGCGACAGAGGACTGCAAGGTGTTCCACGCCGGTACCGCGCTCGTCGACGGACATGCGGTCACCGCGGGCGGACGCGTGCTCTGCGTCACGGCGCTTGGCGAGACCGTACGCCAGGCGCAGCGCACCGCATACGCCACCGTCGACGCGATCCATTTCGACGGCATGCAGTACCGCAGGGACATCGGGCACCTTGCACTCGCGCCTCGACACGGGTGAGTCGCGCCGCGCCCGCTTCTGCTAGCATCGCGGCGGGCCCCGACCATCATCGCCATGGACATCTCGCCCGCCAGGGATTACTTCGTCGACCTCCAGGCGCGCATCGTCGCCCGCCTCGTCGCGATCGACGGCCGGGCGTTCCGCCGCGACGCGTGGGAGCGCCCGAGCGGCGGCGGCGGAGTGAGCTGCGTCATCGAGCAGGGGAACGTATTCGAGCGCGGCGGGGTCAACTTCTCGCACGTCAAGGGTGACAACCTGCCGCCGTCGGCGACCGCGACGCGGCCGCAGCTCTCAGGACGCGCCTTCGAGGTCATGGGCGTGTCCCTGGTGTTGCATCCACGCAATCCCTACGCGCCGACGGTGCACATGAACGTGCGCCTGTTCGTTGCGCGCCCGGGTGTCGCGATGATCGAGGGAGAGGCTGCGCCGATCTGGTGGTTCGGTGGCGGCATGGACCTGACCCCCTACTACGGCTTCGAAGACGATGCGATCCACTTCCACCGCAGTTGCCGCAGCGCGCTCGAAAAGTTCGGAGCGGACTACCACCCTCGATTCAAGCGCTGGTGCGATGAATACTTTTTTCTACGCCATCGCAACGAGCCGCGCGGGATCGGCGGGATCTTCTACGACGATCTCAACGAGCGCAGCTTCGAGCACTGCTTCGCCCTCACTCGCAGCGTCGGCGACCATTTCCTCCTGGCGTACGAGCCGATCCTGCAGTGGCGCAAGGATCACGCATACGGCGAGCGCGAGCGCGATTTCCAGGCGTATCGGCGCGGCCGCTACGTCGAATTCAATCTCGTCTACGATCGGGGCACGCTCTTCGGCCTGCAGTCCAACGGTCGCGCCGAGGCGATCCTGATGTCGTTGCCGCCAGTGGTGAAGTGGCGCTACGACTGGCATCCCGACCCCGGTTCGCCCGAAGCGCGCTTGTACGCCGACTTCCTCGTGGCGAAGGATTGGCTCGCGGCATGAGCGCCGCAGGGCCGCCCCAAGGCGCGAATTGCTCCCCCTTTGGGGGCAG
>JBGPYP010000132.1:0-7213 GCA_041493285.1 Casimicrobiaceae bacterium | reverse complement strand
CTACCGCAGCCAGAAGTTCCCGACCTCGTCGTTCGCCTATGCGCACGACCTCGATCCCAGGCTCGTCGACAAGATGCTCGGCTGCTTCTACGACTATCGCTTCCCGCCGGAAATGCAGAAAGCGTTCGACGGCGCCGATCGCTTCTTCCCGATCAACTACAAGACCACCTGGGCGGTCGTGCGCGACGTCGCTAAGGGTTCGGGCGGCAGCTTCGACAAGGCATCGTACGAGAAGGAAACCGCGCGCGAGGCGGCCGAAGCCGCAAAGAAGAAGTGACGCATCCGTCCGGGAGCGGGCCGCGCAAGCGGCCCGCGATCGGCAACCGCTGCGTCATCCCGGTGGAAGCGGGGATCCAGTGACTTAGGTACGGACCACACTGGGTTCCCGCTTGCGCGGGGACAACGACCTGCATCACCATGCTTTCGCTCAAACACGTCTCCAAATCGTATGTCCGGGGCAAGCCCGTCCTCAACGACATCAATCTCGACATTGCCGCGCGCGGCATCACCGCGATCATCGGCCCGTCGGGGACGGGCAAGAGCACGCTGATCCGCTGTATCAATCGCCTCGTGGAGCCGAGCGAGGGCGCGGTCGAGCTCGAGGGCGAGGACCTGGTGCGGCTGTCGCGCAAGGCGCTGCGGCAGGCGCGGCGGCGCATCGGCATGATCTTCCAGGAGTACAACCTGGTCGAGCGCCTGACGGTGATGGAGAACGTGCTCTCGGGGCGGCTGGGTTACGTCTCCCCGTGGCGCGCCTGGCGGCGCAGATTTCCGGCGGACGCCATCGCACGGGCATTCGAATTGCTGGACGTCGTCGGCCTCGCGGGCTTCGCCCACCAGCGCGCCGACTCGCTCTCCGGCGGCCAGCGCCAGCGCGTCGGCATCGCCCGCGCGGTGATGCAGCAGCCCGCGGTGCTGCTCGCCGACGAGCCGACATCCTCGCTCGATCCCAAGACTTCGGTTGAGATCATGCAGCTCCTTGCGGACATCGCCCGCGATCGCGCGATCCCGGTCGTCATCAACATGCACGACGTCGAGCTGGCGAAGCGCTTCGCCGATCGCATCGTCGGCATGGCTGGCGGCAGCATCGTCTTCGACGGCCCGCCCGATCGCCTGTCGGACGAGACGCTCAAGACGATCTACGGAGGCGAGGACTGGTTGCAATGATGCGGCCACAGACATGACGACCGCTACGGTTCCTGCGTTCCGGCCCAACCCGTGGCAGCGCGTCGGTTGGCTGGTGCTCGCGGCGTACGTCGTCTACGCCTGCGCGCAGCTCGACGTGTCGGCGGGGCGCGTCGCGAGCGGCTTGCAAAACGCGGCACATTTCCTGAGCCGGCTGTTCCCGCCGAACTTCACCCGCTGGGAGCTGCTGGTCAAGGGACTCAACGAGAGCCTGGAGATCGCAGTACTCGCCTCCGCGCTCGGGATCGCGCTGTCGCTGCCGATCGGCTTCGTCGCGGCGCGGAACCTCATGCCCGCGTGGGTCAGCTGGCCGGCGCGGCTTCTCATCGTCGCCTGCCGGTCGTTTCACCCGGTGATCGTGGCGATCGTGTTCGTCAAGGCGGTCGGCTTCGGCGCGCTGGCCGGGATTCTCGCGCTGACCATCGCTTCGATCGGATTCACCGGCAAGCTCTTCGCGGAGGCGATCGAGGAGATCTCGCTGAAGCAGGTCGAGGCCGTGCGCGCGACCGGCGCTCCGTTCCTGAGCGTCGTCGCCTTCGGCGTGCTGCCGCAGGTATTCGCGCGCTTCATCGGCTTCTGCACCTATCAGCTCGACTCCAACCTGCGCAACTCGACGATGGTCGGCATTGTCGGCGCCGGCGGCATCGGCGGTACGCTGTTTGCGGCGTTCCAGCGTTTCGATTACGACTACGTCTGCGCGATCCTGATCTCGATCATCACGCTGATCATGGTGGGCGAGTTGCTCGCGATGGGCGTGCGGGCGATCTTCATCGACGGGCTGTCGCTCGCGGACCTCTTCCGCGGACACATGGGCAGGCTCGCTGCGCGCGGCGAGCGCCATCTCGAAGATGACTGACGCCGCGCCCGAAAAGCTCTGGCGCCGCTTCACGCCGGCGCAGCGCGTGGCCCGCTTCGCCGTGTATCTCGCGATCGTCGCGGCGATCGTCGTTTCGATCCAGACCGTCGAGGTGATCCCGGAATTTCTCGCCGACGCGCCCGAGCAGGTCGCCGACCTGCTGGCGCGGATGTGGCCAGTCGATCTGGCCTACTATCCGCGCGGCGTGCACTCGGCGCTCATCGAGACGATCCATATCGCCTCGCTCGGCACGCTGCTGGCACTCGTGCTGGCGCTGCCGGTGGGCCTGCTCGCGGCGCACAACCTCTGCCCCTGGACGCCGGTGAACCTGCTGGCGAAGTTCATCCTGGTGTCGTCGCGCTCGGTGAACTCGCTGGTCTGGGCGCTGCTCTTCGTCGGCATCTTCGGGCCGGGAGCGCTTGCCGGAACGCTCGCGATCGCCTTCCGTTCGATCGGCTTCGTCGGCAAACTCTTCGGCGAGGCACTCGAGGAGACGAGCCACGGGCCCATCGAGGCGCTCGATGCCGCGGGCGCGCCCGCATTGTCGCGACTGACCTTCGGCTACTGGCCGCAGGTCAAGCCGGCGTTCTGGTCGATCGCCCTGTTCCGCTGGGACATCAACGTCCGCGAGTCCGCGGTGCTGGGCCTCGTCGGCGCCGGCGGCATCGGCATGACGCTCGACGCCGCGCTCAACCTGTTCCAGTGGGAGCGGGTCGCGGTCATCCTGCTCGCGATCTTTGTGATCGTGATCCTGGCCGAGGTCGCCGTCACCGTCGTGCGCAAGAGGGTATTGTAAGCTGGTACCTCGCGCCACGAGTTCCGCTATGTTCGAACCGCCCCGCATCGCCGATCGCTTTGTCGCTCATCCTCGCCATAGGCCGAGCTATGGCTGTGGTTCGCTTCGCGCGCTCGGCGCGCGCTCGCGGCTCTCGGTACTCACGCGAACTCATGGCGCAAGGCACGTCCCGCGATGACGGTCATCGCGGTGTTCAACCAGAAGGGCGGCGTCGGCAAGACGACGACCGCACTCAATCTCCTTGCCGGGATCGCGCAGCGAGGTCAGCGCCCGCTGGGCATCGATCTCGATCCGCAGGCGCATCTGTCGGGCGTGTTCGATGCGCATCCGCGCCTCGCCGACGATTCGGTGTACTCCTTCTTCGTCCGCCAGCGGCCGCTGGCGGACGTGGCGCAGATCACGCCGAGCGGCGTGATCCTCTGCCCCGCGCACCTGGAATTGACGAAGCTCGACACGCTACTCGGCAAGGGCGTGAACGTCGTCACCCGCCTGCGCATCGCGCTGAAGCAGGCCGAGCAGACGCCCGGCCCGGTCGTGATCGACTGCTGCCCGCTGCTCGGCGTGCTTTCCCTCAACGCGATCTTCGCCTGCGACCTGCTGCTGGTGCCGGTGTCAGCCGATTTCCTCGCGCTGCAGGGCGCCCAGCAGGTCGAGCGCGCGCTGCACGCGCTCGAGCCGGTGTTCAAGCGCCGGCTGCCGCGCCGCTACGTGCTGACGCGCTTCGATGCGCGAAGGAAGATGAGCTCCGAAGTCGCCGACCTGATGGCGCTGGCATTCCGCGCCGATGAGATTTGCGCGACGCGAATCCAGGAAAACGTGAGCCTGGCCGAGAGCCCCGCGCGGCATCTCGACGTGTTCCGCCATGCGCCGCAAAGCCGCGGCGCACACGACTACCAGGCGCTGGTCGAGGAGCTAGTGGGTGCTGGGTTTATTGCGTAGCATCGAGCGCGCTACGGCGGGGGTCGTCGCGGGTTCGCTGCTGATGATCCCGATCACACCCTCGAGATCGAGTGGATCGTTGCGGAGGCTGACCGCCTCGGTCTGGCAATGGACGATTTCGCAGTGGTGGTACATCTGCCGCAGGCGCCGCTCGGCATCGGCCTGGTTGGCGGCCATGATGCAGATGTTGTCGACCCTTTGGCCGCTGCGGGTTCGGATGTTGAAGCCGTATCGAATCATTGCGAGTGCCTCCCACCACCGAGCAACTTATCCCCTGGCCTTTGCTCATGGCCGGCGCTCTCGCGGGGCATCAGGCGCTTAGCGGCGACGCTTGCCATGCTAGTTTACAACGGCAACGCAAATATCGTACCGGCCCGCCCTTTCCGGAGTGTGAATTTTCACATTCGGGATTCCGGCTCTGCAGCGTTTGGGTCGCTGAGCCGCGCAGTACAGCAGGTCTTGAGCGTACGTGCAAGTGTGTGCTCACCATGGTAGGTACGCCTGACCCCGTCGGACGCCGCGCATCTGTCGGGCGGCGGCAACAAGGCTGCCGTACAGCGTCATTTCTGTCCAGGCCGCGCGCGTCACCGGCGCGAAGGCCGGCCTAGCGGCGCGAGCCCGCAGCGAGGGGCCTCCGCGACCGTCGCGTGCACGCGCGGTGTCGCGTTGTCGGCCCTGGCGCCCGGGCTTGGGTCGCCTCCACTCGCATACGCTCATGGGAGCCTCGCTCTGCCTCGCCGGTCGCCCCACTCACGAAGTGCGCGGGGATCGCGCGAGGCGAGTCGACGCGGCGGCCGACACTCGGCTGAATACACGGCACCAAGAGTCCAAGGAGGCCGCGTCGGGCGGCAGCGGACCCAAGCGCACCGCACCGGAAGCGTGGTTGAATCCCTACGGGTCCTGGCGCAAAATTCCGTGACAGGCTCGGGCCGCGGCCTCACGTATCCGGGAGCAGTGCCATGTTCTGTCCTCAATGCGGCAAGTCCGTCCCCGATGGGGCCAAGTTCTGCAGTTATTGCGGTGCGGGGGTCCCGGGAGCCGCGACGGCGCCGACTCCCGAGCCCGCGCCGCTGTCCGCGGCAGCGATTGCGCCACGCCCGGAACCGATGCCGGGCGGTCAACCGGCGTCGGGCGCCACACCGAGCGGTCACCCCGGACCGAACGTGCTCTCGACCGCCGACGCGGCACAGGGGTTGATCGCGCGCGTCAAGAACATCCTGCTCTCGCCCAAGACCGAATGGCCGGTGATCGCCGCCGAGTCGTCCTCTGCAGGCGCGATTTACATGGGGTACGTCGCGCCGCTGGTCGCGATCGGCGTGATCGCGACCTTCATCGGGCACAGCATGATCGGCCTCCCGCTTGTGGGAAGGGTGGGGATGGTTTCCGGGCTCGCGCACGCGATCATCTCTTTCGCCTTGTCGTTCCTCGGCGTGTTCCTGATCGCTTGGATCGTCGACCTGCTCGCGCCGAGCTTCGGCGGGCAGCGCGATTCGCTCGCGGCGCTCAAGGTGACCGTCTACAGCTTCACGCCGGGGTGGGTGGCCGGCGTGCTCAACCTGGTCCCGATGCTCGGCCTCCTGGGGATCATCGCCGCGCTCTACGGCTTGTACCTGCTCTATCTCGGCTTGCCGGTGCTGATGCGATGCCCCGCCGACAAGTCGGTCGGCTACACGGTCGTCACGGTCATTTGTGCGATCGTCATGGGGATCGTCATCGGTACGCTCACGACGTGCGCGGTCGGCGGCCTCGGCCTCATGGGCCTCGGCGCGATGGGCGGGCTGGGCGCGCATACGGATCGGGCGTCCACCGCGGACGCTGCCGCCGTGCTGTCGAACGTCTTCGGCGGCAAGTCCGACGCCGACAAGGCGCGCGTGAACGATGCGCTCAGGACGCTGGAGAAGATGGGCGAGCAGGCCCAGCAGACGGACAGGGCCGCCAAGGCCGCAGGCTCGACCGGGACGCAGCCCGGCGCGACGGGACAGGTCGACGTCAACACGGCACTCGGCGCGGTCGGCCAGATCATGGCTGGCGGCAAGGATGTGCAGCCGGTCGACTTCCACAAGCTCAAGGACATGTTGCCCGAAGCGTTGCCCGGCATGCAGCGCAAGGAGGCGTCGGGACAGAGCGGCGAAGCGATGGGCTTCAAGGGTTCGAGTGCAACGGCACGCTACAGCGACGGCGCGAGCGCGTCAATCAGCATCGAGATCGCCGACATGGGCTCACTGTCCGGACTCGCCGGGCTTGCGGCCAGGTTCGATCCGAACATGGAGAAGGAAACCGATACCGGTTATGAGCGGACGCACAAGGTCGACGGGCAACTCGTGCACGAGCGCTACGACCGGCGCTACCGGAACGGCGAAGTCGGCGTGATCCTCGCCGACCGCTTCGCAGTCACGGTGCACGGCAACGGCGTGGACCCGGAAGCGCTCACGGGCGCGCTGAAGCAGATCGACCTTACCCGACTCGCGTCAGCGGCCCGCTAAGAGGAATTCCGCCAGCTCCGCAAACCCCGCGCCCGCCTCGCGCGCGGTGACGTACTTCGGCGAGCTCGCGATGCAGTCGGCAAAGCGCCGCACGTTGGCCACGCCGATCGAATACGGGAAATACTCGAACATCGGCGCGTCATTGGGCGAATCGCCGGCGAACACGAACCGCTCCCGCCCGGCGTCGAGATCGATCCCGAATTCCTCGCGCAACAACGTCCGCGTCATCGTCAGCTTGTCGTACGCACCGAACCATCCGTTGACGTGGATCGATGAGATCTTCGTGGTCATGCCCTCGGCGCGCATCAGCGCGACGATGCAATCGACGGCCTCGCCCGAAAGCGGCGGCACGTCTTCACAGTAGTCGATCGCGAGGTCGGTCTCGCGGCAAGCCTGGTCGGACGCCAAGGCGCAGCCCGGCACCGAGCGCACGATCGTCTCGCCGATCCGCTCGATCCGCGCCCGGGCCGCACGCCGGTCCGCCGCGTCGGCGGCGTAGCACTTCTTCAGTCTTCCCTGGCGATCGTCGTGAATCATGTACAGCGCGCCGTTCTCGCCGACGACCGCGTCGACCGGCCACATGCGCGCGATATGGTCGCACCAGCCCGCGGGGCGTCCGGTGATCGGAATCACTAGCAACCCCGCGGCGCGCAGGCGCTCCAGCGCCGCGTACGCGGCCGCGGTGACGCGGCCCTGCGTCGAAAGCGTGTCATCGATGTCGGTCAGCACGCCGCGGAAGGAACGGCGTGCCGAGTCGGGCAGCGTCGACAGCGGGCGCAGGCTCTCCGCGGTCATTGGTGTACGCCCACGTTTGCGGCCGCCGCCGCTGCGCTGCGCCCCCCCGAGGGGGCGCGATTCGCGCCTTGGGGCGGCCCTGCGGCGCTCATGTGTAACCCCCACGCTTGCGGCTGCCGCCGCTGCGCTGCCCCCCGAGGGGGCGCGATTCGCGCCTTG
>JBGPYP010000023.1:0-14907 GCA_041493285.1 Casimicrobiaceae bacterium | reverse complement strand
TGGGATCGAGGTCGTGCGCATAGGCGAACGACGAGGTCGGGAACTTCTGGCTGCGGTAGATGATCCGGAAATCCGACTCCTTCACCTGGCCGCGCTCGGCCATGCGGTGGAAGACGTCCGAGGCGACCGCACCGGCATCGTAGACGCCGGAGTTGACGCCCATCACCGACTGGTCGTGCTTGCCTGAGAAGATGATCTTGTAGTCCTTGTCGGGCGTCAGGCCTTCGCCCGGAAACAGCGCCATCGGCGCCATATGCCCCGAATTCGACGACGGCGAGGTGTGCGCGACCTTCTTGCCCTTGAGGTCGGACAGCCGCTGGTACGGCGAGCTCGCCTTGACGATCACGATCAGGTTGTAGCCCTGAAACTCCTTCGCCGTTCCCTTGACTCCGAACGGCACCGCGCCGGCCAGATTGACGGCAAACGCGGTGGGGCCGGTCGAGAACCCGGCGACGTGCAGGCGCCCCGAGCGCATCGCCTCGATCTCGGCCGCGTTCGACTGCACCTGATAGAACACGACTTTCTTGTCCAGGCACTTGGCAAGAGACGTCGTGAACGGCTTGAAGATGTTCTCGTAGACGGCGGGATCCTCGACCGGCGTGTAGGTGAACACGATCGTCGATGGGTTCTTCCACTTCTTCGGATCGGTCGGCGCGTCCGCGACCATGTCGTTGTTGTCGTCGCAAAACATCGTGTCGAGCTCGCCGCGATGCTTGCAGGCGTCCGCGGCGTACGCGCCGAGCGATAGCAGCAGGATGGCGAGGCCGGCGGTCAGGACCGAACATCTGTTCATGGAAATCCTCCTTGAATAGGACCGCACGCGGCGGCGGCTTCGGGGAGCATTTTCGCATAGATCGCCCGCAGCGCGTCCCCTCGGTGGAGAGCACGACCGGCCGAGTGCAAAAATGCGATAATTCGCGACGCATGCAACCGCTCCAAATCGCGATCCTCGCCGCGGGCAAAGGCAAGCGGATGCACTCCGCATTGCCCAAGGTGCTCCATCCGCTCGGCGGCAAGCCGCTGCTCGCGCACGTCCTCGACACCGCGCGCGCAATGGGTCCGCGCGCGATTTGCGTCGTGGAGGGCGCGGGCGATGCGGTGCGACGGCGTTTCCCGGACGCCGACCTCGTCTGGGTGCGACAGGACCCGCCGCGTGGCACCGGTGATGCGTTGCGCTGCGCGCTTAGCGGCCTGCCGCCGGACGGCGTGACGCTGGTGCTGTTCGGCGCCGACCCGCTGGCGCGCGTGGCGACGCTCACCGAGGTCGTCGAGCACGCGCAACGCGGCGCGCTGTCTCTGCTCACCGTCGATCTCGACGACCCCGCGGGCTACGGGCGCATCGTGCGCTCCGCCGACGGGACGGTCGCCGCCATCGTTGAGCACAATGAGGCAAGTGCGGAGCAGCAGGCAATCCGCGAGGTCAATACCGGAGTCATGGCGGCGCCGACCTCCGCGTTCGCGCGCTGGCTCGCGGCGATCCGCGCTGACAACGCGAGCGGCGAATACTTCCTGACCGATGTCATCGCGCTCGCCGTCCGCGACGGCGTGACGGTGGCGACGACGAGCGCGGCGGATGCGACCGAGGGGCTTGGCGTCAACAGCCGGCGCGATCTGGCCGAGCTGGAGCGGCGCTATCAGCGGCTGCAGGCCGACGCGCTACTCGACGCTGGCGTGACGCTCGCGGACCCCGCGCGCATCGATGTGCGGGGGACGCTCTCCTGCGGACGCGACGTGACGATCGACGCCGGCTGCATCTTCGAGGGCATCGTGAGTTTGGCCGACGATGTCGTCGTCGGTCCGCATTGCGTGATCCGGAACGCGAGAATCGGTACGGGCACCGCGATTGCGGCCTTCTCGCACGTCGACGACGCCCGGATCGGCGCGCGCTGCCGCGTCGGCCCGTACGCTCGCATCCGTCCGGCGAGCGTGCTCGCCGACGACGTCCACGTCGGCAATTTCGTGGAGGTCAAGGCGAGCGTTCTTGGCGTCCGGAGCAAGGCCAACCATCTCGCATACGTTGGAGACGCGACCGTCGGTCGCGACGTCAACATCGGCGCGGGTACGATCACCTGCAACTACGACGGCGTGAACAAGCACCAAACAGTGATCGAGGACGACGTGCACATCGGGTCGGACACCCAGCTCGTCGCGCCGGTGACGATCGGGCGGGGTGCGACGATTGGCGCCGGGACGACAGTGTGGAAGGACGTCCCGCCGGGAACGCTGACGATCAACGAGAAGACTCAGGTCGCGCGCAGCGATTGGCGACGACCGAAGAAAGGATAGACAAGCGATGTGCGGCATCGTCGGCGCGGTTGCGCGCGAGAACGTGATCCCGATCCTGATCGAAGGCATCCGGCGGCTCGAATATCGCGGCTACGATTCGACCGGGCTCGCCGTGATCAACGGCAGCCTGCAGCGGCTCGTGAGCACCGCCCGCGTCGCCGACCTCGCCGCTCAGGCCGCCGCGACGGGGATCACCGGGACCACCGGCATCTCGCACACGCGCTGGGCGACGCACGGCGCGCCGACGGCGGCGAACGCGCACCCGCACGTCAGCCGCGACGAGATCGCCGTCGTGCACAACGGCATCATCGAGAATTTCGAGCCGCTGCGTGAACGCCTGCAGAAGCAGGGCTATCGCTTCGTCACCCAGACCGATAGCGAGGTGATCGCGCATCTGATCCATGCCCATTACCGCAGCGACCTGCTCGAAGCGGTAAAGAAGGCGGTCGCCGAGTTCCGCGGCGCGTACGCGATCGCGGCGATCACCGCGCGCGAGCCTGGGCGCATCGTCGGCGCGCGGGCGGGCAGCCCGCTGCTGGTCGGAATCGCCGACCACGACCATTACCTCGCCTCCGACGCGAGTGCGCTCTCCTCGGTGACTCAGCGGGTCGTATACCTGGAGGAAGGCGACGTCGCCGACGTCACGCAAGACTCATACGCTATCTATGACGTCACGGGCAGGCTCGTTGCAAGGCCAGTGGTGACGGTCAAGGTTTCCGGCGATGCGGCCGAGCTTGGGCCATATCGACACTTCATGCAGAAGGAAATCTTCGAGCAGCCGCGGGCGATCGCCGACACGCTGGAGTGCGTCGGCGGCATCGGCCCGGAGCTGTTCGGCGGAGACGCCGCGCAGATCCTCGCCGGCGTTGACTCCGTGCACGTGCTCGCCTGCGGGACGAGCTACTACTCGGGCATGGTCGGGAGGTTGTGGCTCGAAGCGGTCGCGGGGTTGCCGGCACAGGCGGAGATCGCGAGCGAATATCGCTACCGCGACAGCGTACCGCACCCCGACGCCCTGGTCGTGGTCGTCTCGCAATCGGGCGAAACCGCCGATACGCTTTCCGCGCTCAAGCACGCCAAGGCGCTCGGGCATCGCCATACGCTCGCGATCTGCAACGTCGCCACCTGCTCGATGGTCCGCCAGACCTCGCTGACGTTTCTTACCCGCGCGGGCACGGAGATCGGTGTTGCGTCGACCAAGGCGTTCACGACGCAGCTCGTCGCGCTGTTCCTGTTGACGCTCACGCTGGCCAAGCTGCGCGGCAAGCTTCCCGCCGCAGTCGAGGCTCGCTGGCTCGCCGGGTTGCGACACCTGCCCGCGGAGATCCAGTCGGTGCTTGCGCTCGAGCCGGCGATCATCGCCTGGGCCGAGCAGTTTGCGAAAAAGCAGAATGCGCTGTTCCTCGGCCGCGGGTTGCACTACCCGATCGCGCTCGAAGGTGCGTTGAAGCTCAAGGAAATCTCGTACATCCACGGCGAAGCGTATCCGGCGGGCGAGCTGAAGCACGGCCCACTGGCGCTGGTCGATTCGAGCATGCCGGTGGTCGCGATCGCGCCCAATGACGCGCTGCTCGAAAAGCTCAAGTCCAACTTGCAGGAGGTCCGCGCGCGCGGTGGCGAGCTCTACGTCGTCGCCGACGCCGACAGCCACATTCAGTCGAGCGAAGGCATCCACGTGCTGCGTCTGCCGGAGCACGCGGGGCTGCTCTCGCCGATCGTGCACACGATCCCGCTACAGTTACTCGCGTATCACACCGCAGTCATACGGGGGACGGATGTTGACAAGCCGCGGAACTTAGCCAAGTCGGTAACGGTTGAATGATGGAATCGACGAGAGCCGCGGCTTGCGGCGGAGGCTAACGTGAGCGGAGCGAACGTTAAGCGAGCGGTAGCGAGCGGCCGAAGCCATAAACCCCGGAATTTGGCGAAATCGGTAACGGTTGAATGATGGAATCGACGAGAGCCGCGGCTTGCGGCGGAGGCTAACGTGCGCGTGGTTGGGCTAACACCGGGACGATTCACAGAGACACAGAGACGCAGAGAAAATTTGATGTCTCTCTGAGTCTCTGTGCCTCTTTGCTGATACCCCCTGTTCGCCGCACGGCGATGGCAATCGACAGACTTCAGACGTCCATAGGCCGCGTTTTCGGGCAGCGCTGTTTCTACCTGTTCGTGTCGCTCGTCGTGCTGATCGCGGCGGCACCGTTCTTTGGCGACACGGTCCGCGGGCGGGTCATCCTCAACGGAGCGCAGGTGCTGGTGCTGATCGCGGCCGTTGCCGCGGTCGGCCGGACGAGGATGCCGTTCGTGATCGCGCTGTTGCTGGGTATCCCGGCCTTCGGGTTCCAGGTCATCGCCCAGTTGCAGCCGGAGGACACGTTGCACTATCTGGCGTGGCGTGGGGGTTCGACCTCGCTTTCTACCTTGTCGCAGTGTCGTATCTGCTGAGGTACGTTTTCAGCCCGGAGGTCATGACCGACGACAAGCTTTTCGGGGCCGCGGCCGGGTACCTGATGCTCGGGATGCTGTGGGCGTACGCCTACATCCTGGTGCAATACCTGGATCCGCAGGCCTTCGGCGCGCACCTGGGCCAGCCGGCGAGGCCATTCTTCGATCTGCTTTACATGAGCTTCGGGTGCCTGACCAGCAACGGTCCGGGCGACATCGTTCCGACCGGCAGCAAGGTGCGTGCGCTCGTGATCCTCGAGCAGGTGCTCGGCACGCTGTTCGTGGCGATTCTGATCGCGCGGCTCGCGGGGATCTATCCACCGAAGCAAGAGAGCGCGCGGCAATAATCGCTCCGATGGCCAAGGCGCGCGTGCAGTTCCGCCTGCGCATCACCCGCGGCGACGACATCGCGGTGGGCCCGGGCAAGATCGATCTCCTCGATGCGATCGCGAAGACCGGCTCGATCACCGCCGCGGCACGCAAGCTGGGGATGTCGTACCGCCGTGCGTGGCTCCTGGTCGATACGATGAACCGTTGCTTCAAGGAGCCGGTCGTCGAGGCCGAGGCCGGCGGCAAGCGCGGCGGCGGAACGCGGCTGACGGCGGTCGGCGCAGAGGCGCTGCAACACTACCGCAGGGTGGAGAAGCTTGCCGCGAGCGCGGCGGCAACCGAGCTGCGGAAGCTGCAGCGACTGCTGCGCTAGGCGTAGCCGACGCTTCGGCGATCGAACGACACCGCCTTGATCAGCGCGTAAACGCGTTGCCCCTCGGAGAGCGCCATCTGATCGCGCGAGCGCCGAGTGATACGCGCAAGCAATGACGCCTCGCCGACGCGCAGCCGCACGTCGACGATCGGGCCGTCCTCGGCGCTGAACGCGGCGACCTCTCCTTCCAGCACGTTGACGATGCTCGTCGCCACAGGACGCGCTAGCGCGAGCGAAACGTCGCGCGCGCGAATGCGCACCCGGATGCGCTCGCCGACGAGACCCTCGACGCTCGGGACGAGCAGGTCGCCGCCGGTGAAGCGCAACGTGGTGAGCTCGTATCCAGGATCGTGCGCCGCGACGACCGTATCGATCACCGCGCCGGCTTCGTAGCGACCGGTCTGCGGCCGCAGGTCGAGCCGGGTCATGACTTCGTCGATGTCGCCGACCGCGATTGCCTTGCCTTCCGACAGCAGCACCACCGTGTCGGCCAGACGCGTGACCTCGGCGACCGAGTGACTGACGTAGACGATCGGGATGGAAAGATCGTCGCGCAAGAGCTCGATGTACCGCAGCACCTCGTCGCGGCGCTGTACGTCGAGCGAGGCGAGCGGCTCGTCCATCAGCAGCAATCGCGGCTGCGCCAGCAGCGCGCGGCCGATGGCGACGCGCTGCTTCTCGCCACCGGAGAGCGCGTCGGGCAGCCGCTGCAGGAATTCGCGCAGGCCCAAGAGCTCGATCACGTGCGCCGGCTCGATCATGCGCTCGGCGCGCGGCGCGCGGTGAAAGCCGTAGAGGAGGTTAGCCTCGACGTCGAGGTGCGGAAAGAGCAGGTCGTCCTGAAACACGTAACCGAGCCTCCGGCGCTCGGGCGGCAGATCGATGCCGCGCTCGCTGTCGAACAGCGTCGCACCGTTGACGACGACGCGACCGTGCTGCGGATGACTGATCCCGGCCAGCGCGTTGACGAGGCTCGTCTTGCCGGAGCCCGAGCGGCCGAACAGACCCACGATCGGCGCCTCGGCTCGAAACGCGACGTCGAGCCGGAAATCCCCCAGCCGCTGGGAAAGCTCAACGTCGATCATTCTCGCCGCCTCCGCGCGGACGCCGCGCGAGCCACTCGGCCGCGACGAGCGCGACGAGCGACAGGAGAACGGCGATGATGGAGAGGCGCCACGCCTGCGCGTCGCCACCGGGGACCTGGGTAAACGTGTAGATCGCGAGCGGCAAGGTCTGCGTCTCACCTGGGATGTTGGACACGAACGTGATCGTCGCGCCGAACTCGCCCAGGCTCCGCGCGAACGAGAGTACGACGCCGGTGACGATACCGGGCAACGCGAGCGGCAGCGTCACCGAAATGAACACCGAGGCAGGCGAGCCGCCGAGCGTTCGCGCCACGGTCTCGAAGCGGCGGTCGATCGCCGCAAACGACAGGCGGATCGCGCGCACCATCAGCGGGAAGCCCATGATCGCCGCCGCGAGCGCCGCACCGGTCCAGCGGAAAGCGAACACGATGCCGAACCAGTCGTCGAGCCACGAGCCGATCGCGCCGCGTTTTCCGAACAGCACCAGCAGCGCGAAGCCGACGACGACCGGCGGGAGCACCAGTGGCAGATGCACGACCGCGTCGAGCAGCATTTTGCCGGGGAACTGGCGGCGCGCTAGGAGGTAGGCGACCAGGATCGCGGGCGGCAAGCTGAAGACGACGCTCGTCAGCGCGACCTTCAGGCTGAGCAGGATGATGCCAAGCTCGTCGCCGCTCAGCGCCATCGGCAGGCGTTACAACACGATGAAGCCATACTTTTCCCAGACGGGGCGGGCAGTGCCTGAGCGCAGGAAGGCGAGTAACGCCCTCGCCGCGGGTTTCTTGTCGGGTGCGACGAGCGCGCCGGGATAGACGATCGGCGCGTGCGTCGTTTCGAGGAACGTGTCGACGATGCGCACGTTCTTCTCTGCCAGCGCATCGCTCTTGTAGACGATGCCGAGCGCGGCTTCCCCACGGGCGACCAGCGCCAGCGCGGCGCGCACGTTGTCGGTTCGCACGGTCTGTCGCTCCACACCGGTCCACACACCGAGCGCCGTCAGCGCCGCCTTGCCGTATCGACCCGCGGGCACGCTGTCGGGATTGGCCATCGCCAGCTTCTCCGTTCCCAGTGCAGCGGCGAGAGCGAAGTTCGGCGCGATCCGGAGCACCGTCTTGCTTGCCGTCGGCGCGATCAGCACCAGCTCGTTGCGCAGCAGGTTCATGCGCGAGCCCGAGACCAGCTGCCCGCGTTGCTCGAGGTAGTCCATCCAGTCGAGGTCCGCGGAGATGAATATGTCGGCCGGTGCGCCGGCTTCGATCTGTCTCGCCAGCGCGTTGCTGGCACCGTACGATACGATCACCTTGTTGCCGGTGTCGGCTTCGAAGCGTCTCGCCTGCGCGTCCATCGCCTCCTTGAGGCTCGCCGCTGCGAACACCGTGACCGTGACGCCGGTTGCGGGCGAGGCCACGCCGACCGACAGCATCAGCGCTTGGACGAACACCACGACGCGCCACACGATCGTCTCCCGGAGGGCCTAGGGGCAATATACCGGCGTATATAACGACAGGCAAACTAATGCGCGCAGCCTGGGGTGAGCGCAGCGAACCTTGGGAAGCGCGCGGGCCTCATGCGGCGGCCTCCTTGCACGGTCACACGTGACGAGGCGTTGCGTGTCGGCCGCTGCCGCGATTGCTGCGGCCGACACGCGGACGAGAAAGCAGCCGTGGCGCTGGCCGCAGCCCATCCGCCTCCGCGGTCGCATCCCCGCATCGCTGCGCTCGCGGGGCCCCTGCTCCGCGCTCCGGCGTCGTCCTCGCGCGATCCCCACGCACCTTGTGCGCGAGACCTCTCGCCGCGGGCTCACGCGGCTGGATCTCTGGCGTTCGGATAGAAGAGCTGCTCGCCGTCGATCTTGTAGTCGGCGATCGCTCTCTGGCCCGCCGGCGAGACGAGCCAGTCGATGAACTGCTGCCCGAGCTCTTTCTTGACGTTCGGATGCTTGTCCGGGTTGGCCAGCATTACGCCGTACTGGTTGAACAGCCGCTTGTCGCCCTCGACCAGGATCGTGAGATCGCCGCGGTTCTTGAAGGCAAGCCACGTGCCGCGGTCAGCGAGGATGTACGCGCCCATCGACGCTGCGGTGTTGAGCGCCGGGCCCATGCCCTGTCCCGTGTCGCGGTACCAGGGGCCTTTGGCCTTGTCGAGGTCGATGCCTGCGGTCTTCCACAGCGCGAGCTCCGCCATGTGCGTACCGCTGCGGTCGCCGCGGGAGACGAACGGCGTCTGCACGGCCTGGATCTTGGTGAGCGCCGCAAGAATGTCCTTCCCACCGCCGATCTTGGCGGGATCGTTCTTCGGGCCGATCAGCACGAAATCGTTGTACATCACGGGGAAGCGCTTCACGCCGTGGCCGTCGGCGAGGAACTTCTCCTCGGCGTCCCTCGCGTGCACGAACACGACGTCGGCGTCGCCGCGGCGCGCGACATCCAAGGCCTGTCCGGTGCCGAGCGCGACGACGCGCACCTTGACGCCCGTCTGCCGTTCGTAGATCGGAAGCAGGTGACCGAACAGGCCCGATTGCTCCGTCGACGTCGTCGATGCAACGGTGATGAAGCGCTCTTGCGCCTGCGCGCCGACGCCGAGGCAGATTAGTATTGCGGCCAGGAAAACGCGACGGGTGACTACCATGGCAGCTCTCCATCCAGGAATTGCGCCGCTTCAGCCGAAGCGGGTCGCTTGAAGAATCGATCCGCGGACGCGCGCTCGAGCAGGCGCCCCTGATGCAGGAACAGGATTTCGTCGCCGAGACGGCGGGCCTGCCCGAGATTGTGCGTGACCATGATGATCTTGGTGCCGGCGGCGTGCATGGCGCCGACGACGCGTTCGATCTCATGCGTCGCGCCGGGATCGAGATTGGCCGTCGGCTCGTCGAGAAACAGCACTTCGGGGTTGAGCGCCCAGGCGCGCGCCAACGCCACGCGTTGTTGCTCGCCGCCGGAGAGCACGCGTGCCGGATGCGCGGCCAGTGCACCGAGTCCGACCCTGCGCAACGCCTCGCCGGCGCGCTCCTCGCGTTGCCGTGCGGGAACGCGAGCGACCGCCAGCGCGTAGGCGATGTTGGCGAGCGCCGACCGGCGCAAGAGCACCGGACGCTGGAATACCATCGCTTGACGCCTCGGCTCGCCCGGCAACTCGGGCTCGTTCCAGGCGATCGTGCCCGACGTCGGCCCGAGCAGCCCGTGACAGAGCCGCAGCAGGACGCTCTTGCCCGCGCCGTTCGGGCCGACGATCACGGTCCGCGACCCGGCTTCGAGCGTCAGCGACACGCCGTCGATGACGCGGCGGCCGCCGACCGCAAAGACCACGTCTTCGAGCCGTAGCGGGAGCAGCGAACGCGGAGCGCGCATGGCCGACATCATCCGTACCGCCGCTGCGCCGTCTCTTTGACGATATAGGCGGCGGCGTTGAGCGCGAGGACGATCGTGAGCAGGATCATGCCGAGCCCGAGCGCGAGCGGCAGGTCGCCTTTGCTCGTCTCGAGGGCGATCGCGGTGGTCATGACGCGCGTCACGCCGTCGATGTTGCCGCCGACGATGATTACCGCGCCGACCTCCGCCGCCGCGCGGCCGAAGCCGGCGAGCACGATGGTGACCAGCGAGAAACGCAGGTCCCAGAGCAACGTGACCGCGGCGCCGAATCTCCTCTCGCCCAGCGAGCGGAGCTGCTCGCGATATTCATCCCACGCGTCTTCGACCACCTGGCGCGAGAGCGCGGCGACGATCGGCGTGATGAGGATCGTCTGCGCGATCACCATCGCGGTCGGCGTGAACAGCAACCCCAACGCGCCCAGCGGCCCCGCGCGCGACAGCAGCAGGTAGACGAGCAGACCCACGACCACCGGGGGCAGACCCATCAGCGCGTTGAGCACGACGACGACGCTTCGCCTTCCGGGGAAACGGCTTACCGCGACAGCTGCGCCCAAGGGCAAGCCGGCCACACACGAGAGCGCGACCGCGGTGAGGCTCACCCGCAGGCTCAACAACACGATGCCGAGGAGCTTGGGATCCGCGCCGGCGACGAGCTGCAACGCCTGCGCCGCGGCTTGCGTGAACGAGGTCATCGCGCTTGGCGAGGCCGGGTAGGTCGGCTACTATATGTACTCAAATGCATATATCGGCGCGTTACGGCGAACAGGGAGAGCGATGATAGCGATGGCTGACCCCAAGCGAAATATGCAGCTAAGTGCATAATGCGGGTCGTGCCGACCCTCTCGTGGACGCTCGCGACCGACCCGGTCGAAGCGCTCGACCTGCGCCTAGCGCCGCTGCTGGAGGCCATCGGCGCGGCCGGGTCGCTTGCCGCCGCGGTCGCGGATTGCCGCATGTCGTATCGCGCGGCGTGGGGCCTGCTACGCGAGTATCAGCGCAAGCTCGGGGTGCCGCTGGTCGTGCTCGAGCGCGGCCGCGGCGCCCGCCTCGCACCCGCAGGCGAGACGCTGATCTCCGGGCAACGCGCGGCCGAACAGCGGCTCGCCCGAATCCTGCCGGGCCTCGCGGTCGAGCTCACGAGTGCAACCGCGCGTGAGAAGCAGCGGCCGGCGAACGCGCAGCTCGGAATTGCCGCCAGTCACGATCTGGCGTTGGCCGCATTACGCGATGCATTGCCCGGAGCGGCGCGGCTCTCGCTCGATGTTACGTTCATGGGCAGCCTGCACGCGCTCGAGCAATTCGCCGCCGGCCGTGTCGACATGGCCGGCTTTCACATTGCTCCGAGCCTCCACAACGCCCGGGATCTGGCACCGTTCCGGCGCCTGCTCCACGCACGGCGCGACCGTCTGATCCGGCTCTTCGATCGGGATCAGGGCTTCATCCTGCCGCGTGGCAACCCGGCGCGCGTTCGCAACTTCGCAGACGTGGCGCGCAAGCGGCTGCGATTCGTCAATCGCCAGCGCGGCTCGGGCACGCGCGTGCTGATCGATCGCCTGCTCGCAGACGAAGGCGTCGACGCCGGTTCGCTGGCTGGCTACGCGAACGAGGAGTTCACCCATGCCGCGGTGGCGGCGACGGTGGCGTCCGGCGCCGCGGACGCAGGCTTCGGGCTGCGCGCTGCTGCCGCGGAGTACGGACTGGCGTTCGTCCCGCGCGTCCGCGAGCGTTACTACCTGGCGGTCCGCGCGAAGACGCTGGCGACACCTGCTGTTGGCCGGCTGATCGAAGCGCTGCAAGGCGCGGCGCTCGGACACATCATGGGACGATTGCCCGGGTACCGGCGCGCAGGTGCTGGAACGGTCCTCAGCGTGGATGCGCTCAGGATGTAGCCGCGCGAGCCCGCGACGCCGCAGCGATTTGCGGTAGGATGGCGCTCCCGCGTGCGGTCGCTTGAGCTCATGGAATTCGCCTTCATCGTCGACCCGCTCGCCTCGCTCAAAGCCTACAAGGACACCAGCGTGGCGATGATGCGCGCGCTCCAGGCGCGTGGGCACGCGCTCTTCGCGCTGGGGCAGCCCGACGTGTTCTGGGACGGCAAGGACACGCTTGGGACGGTCCGGCCGCTCACGGTTGCCGCCGACGATCATCACTGGTTCGAGACTGGCGCCGCTTCCGTGCGCCCGCTCGAATCGTTCGCGGCGGTGCTGATGCGCAAAGACCCGCCGTTCGACATGGAGTACGTCTATTCGACGTATCTGCTCGAGACGGCCGAAGCACGCGGCGCGCGGGTCTTCAACCGGCCGCGCGCGCTGCGCGACTACAACGAGAAGATGGCGATCGCGAGCTTCCCCGATTTCATCGTGCCGACGCTCGTCACCCGCGACGCGGAGCTGCTGCGCGAATTCATCGACGAGCACGAGGACGTGATCCTCAAGCCGCTCGACGGCATGGGCGGGACGTCGGTGTTCCGCGTCCGCGAGGAGGATCCCAACCGCAACGTCATCGTCGAGACGGTCGGGCATCACGGCGCGCGCACGGTGATGGCGCAGCGCTTCATCCCCGAAATCGTCGACGGCGACAAGCGCATCTTGCTCATCGCCGGCGAGCTGGTCCCGCACGCGTTGGCGCGCATCCCCAAGCCGGGCGAGACCCGCGGCAACCTGGCCGCCGGCGGCCGCGGGGTCGTACGTCCGCTCTCGCCGCGCGACCGGCAGATCGCGGAAGCGGTCGGCGCGAAACTTTGGGCCGAGGGCCTGCTCGTGGTCGGCCTCGACGTCATCGGAGACTATCTCACCGAAGTCAACGTGACCAGTCCAACGGGCTTTGTTGAGATCACGCAGCAAACGGGATTTGACGTCGCGGGCCGCTTCGCGGACGCGCTGGCACACGCCTCCAAGTAGGGCGCTGCCTCCGTCCCCGGCCCTTCTGCTAAGATGGGTCACAGGGGAGCCACCACATGATAGGCATCCTGATCGTCGCCCATGGCACGTTGGGCGACAGCCTGGCCGGCGCGGTCACACACGTGCTCGGCAGCCGGCCGCCGCAGTTCGACACCCTGTCGGTCGCCGCGACCGACGACCCGTTGCGGTTGCTGCCGATGGCGCGGGAGCGGGTCGAGGCCTTGGACACCGGCGACGGCGTGCTGATCTTCTCCGACATCTACGGGGCGACGCCGTGCAACCTCGCCGGCAAGCTGCTCGTCGCCGGCCGGGTCGAGGCGGTCGCCGGCGTCAACCTGCCCATGCTCGTGCGCGCATTCACCTACCGCGACAAGGGCATGGACACGATGATCAAGAAGGCCATCAGCGGCGGCTGCGACGGCGTCCTGCACATCGACGTCGATCCGATCTATGCGGCAGCAAGAAGTTGAGGTCGTCAACAAGCTCGGGCTGCACGCTCGGGCGGCGGCCAAGTTGACGCAGCTCGCCGCGAAATACCAGTGCGAGGTCTCGCTGGCCCGCAACGGCCGCAAGGTGAACGCGAAGAGCATCATGGGGGTGATGATGCTCGCCGCGGGCAAGGGCAGCCGCATCACGCTGGAAACCGACGGACCGGACGAGGGCGAGGCGATGGACGCGCTGATCGCGCTTATCGGTGATTGCTTCGGCGAGGGGCAGTGACGCGGAAGGCGATCGTCCTGCGGCGCACCAGGGCCGCCGATGGGCGACACCGCTTTCTACAGGTCGCATGGAACCAATGGGGCGTCGGGTCGCTCAATGAAAGGGCGCGTGCGGCATCCGCCGCCGCGCTTCTTCCGGACAACCACTGCTCCGACCATGCAAATACACCTTATCGAATTGACCAACCGTCTCGGACTCCACGCGCGAGCCTGCGTCAAGGTCGTCCAGGTGGCTTCGCAATTTCGTTGCAACGTTTCTCTGATATGGAACGGACGCCGGGCGAGCGCCCGCAGCATGATGGCGGTGATGCTGCTTGCCGCCGGCGTCGGCGCCACGATCCGGCTGGAAACGAGCGGCCCGGACGAGGCGGAGGCAATGACGGCGATGGTGCAGCTCATCGCCGATCGGTTCGGGGAACAAAAGTAAGGCAATGAGAATGTGTCTTTCTCTCTGAGAAGATGAGCTTCGTCCTGCACGGCATCGGCGTCTCGGGCGGCATCGCGATCGGCCGGGCGCAGCTCGTCTCGCACGCGACGCTCGAGGTCGCGCACTACTCGATCACGCCCGAGCAGGTGCACGGGGAGATCGAGCGCCTGCAGCAGGCGCTGCAAGCCGTGCAGAAGGAGTTGGAGGGCCTGCACAGCGCGATGACCTCCGGCGATGCGCCGGCTGAATTCGGCGCCTTTCTCGACGTGCACTGGATGATCCTCACCGATCCTACGTTGCACGAAGTGCCCAAGCGCACGATTGCGGAGCAGCTGTGCAACGCCGAATGGGCGCTGACGCAGCAACTCGGGGTGCTGATCGAACAGTTCGAAACGATCGAGGATCCGTACCTGCGCGAGCGCAAGGCCGACGTCGTGCACGTCGTCGAGCGGGTGCTCAAGGTGCTTATGGGGAAGCCCGGCCCCGTGCGACCGACCGACGAGGAGCACACGATCCTAGTCGCGCACGATCTCTCTCCCGCCGACGTGATCCAGTTCAAGAACCACCACTTCGCTGCGTTTCTCACCGATCTTGGCGGCGTGACGTCGCATACCGCGATCGTCGCGAGGAGTCTCAACGTCCCTGCGGTCGTGGCGACGCACAACGCGCGCGCGCTGATCCGCGAGAACGAAATGCTGATCGTCGACGGCGGGCGGAACGTCGTCATCGTCAATCCCGACCGGTCGGTGCTGACCGAGTACCGGCTCAAACAGGACGAGCTCGAGCTCGAATGGCAGAAGCTGCGCCGGCTCCGGACGACCCCCGCGACGACGCTCGACGGCTGCAAGATCGACCTGATGGCCAACATCGAGTTGCCCGAGGACCTGGAGCAGACGGTGGAAAACGGCGCGACCGGCGTGGGCCTGTTTCGGACCGAGTTCCTGTTCCTGAACCGGGACAGCCTGCCGTCC
>JBGPYP010000087.1:0-9539 GCA_041493285.1 Casimicrobiaceae bacterium | reverse complement strand
GTTTCAATCACCGCGACGTCCCCGCCTTCGTAGAAGAATTCGGCGGCCGGAAAGTTCAGCACTCGTTTATGCTCGACCACGATCAGAAACCCGTCCTTGGTCCAGCAAACGCCGTTGGGCACATGAAACTTTGCCGACGGCGCAAATGGCTTCACCTCGTCGGCGATGCCGTCGCTGTTGCGGTCGGTCACGGCCCAGACGGTACTCTTGCGGGTGCCGACGAACTGCCGGTTGGTGAATGGCGCCACGGCGATGTGGCGCGCATCCGGCACCACCGCAGAGAGGTCAATCCTGAAACCCGGCGGCAGCTTGACACGCTTGAGGTTCTCGCGGATGGCGTCGGCATTCTTGCCTTCCTGCGGTACGGGCGGCAGGCTCGCGTCCACGCCCGATAGCTTCATTTGCTTGAGATTTTCGATATTTGTCTGCTGGGCGGAGGCGGCCATCGGCAGCGCAAGCACCAACGACGAAGCCAACAGCCCAATTCGCAACGGCTTGGAGGCATGCATTTGTATTCTCCCTTGTGACTTGAAGGAACCGACGAGCCTGCCGCAGGCACGCTGCCGGGTGCCGGGCTCCCAGAATTTTCTTGTCGCCGAAACCGGCGAGAGCCGTTTTGTAGTAATCAGCATACACCTGTCCGGCTGCACTTGTTAAACAAAAAGGGGCTTCGGGGATTGGTGTGGGTAATTTGAGGGGACTAACGTAGCCGGCGTTCGGGGTCGTCCTCCTCACGGGCTTCGTCCGCGCCGAAGACGGCCAGCACGCTGTCGCCGGCGTATCGCAGCACCTTGCCGCCGTGTTGCTCGACGATGGTGGCGAATTGTCCGAGGCCACCATCATCTCTGAGCAATTCCCGTTGCGATTCAAGCCCGCTGATAGCGGCTTCAGGTTGTTGTCGTTGCATTGGACGCGGGGTACGAGGATACCAACTTATTGCGACCCGCCAATCAACGCCTGATTGACGCTCCAGCAGTGGGCGAGGGCTGCTTCGAGGGCGTTGCCTGGGGGACCGCTTATGGCCGTAGGAAGAGATCCGCAACCGGTTAAGAACGACCCTGAATAGTCGTTCTGGCTGCAGGTAGAATACGCGTTTGCCGTTGTCCATCCTTTTCCACTTCAAGGATTTCCCATGAGTATTTCCATGTATCAGGCGAGCGTTCCGCGTTTCGTCAACATCCTCGGCAACCTGTCAAACATCCTCGACAAGGCGCAGGCTCATGTCGATGCCAAAAAACTCGACATTGTCACGCTGACTACGTATCGGCTGTTCCCCGACATGCTGCCCATGACGTCACAAATTCAGATCGCCTGCGATACAGCCAAAGGCGTGGTGGCGCGCCTGGCCGGGGTGGAGATCCCGGTGTACGAGGACAACGAGAAGACTTTGTCCGATCTCAAAGCGCGCATCGCCAAAACCGTCGCCTTCATCCAGACTGTGACGCCGGGGCAGGTCGACGGCACCGAAGACAAGGAAATCGTCATCAAGCGCGGCGACAAGGAAACCCGCTACAAAGGCATGCAATTTCTGCTCGGCCATGCACTGCCGAATTTTTATTTCCATGTCACCACCGCCTACAACATCCTGCGCCACAACGGCATCGAGATCGGCAAGCGCGACTATTTGGGCAATCCTTAGGCAACTTCGGCGGCGGTGGAATAATATGGACCGCCCGAGGCTCTGGCACGACTCGACCGCGAGCTAGCAGGACTCGGATTCGGCAGGGGCAATAGACCGTAACCAACAGCAGCAACGACAGCCGCGCCTCGGCGGGGTTAGTTGTCTGCGGTGATTGAACGACCGGCCGGTATTGGCCCGCATGCGGCCATCGAGTATGACGGATTGGACTCGCACCGAAACGCCTGAAGCGCGCAGCTTTGACTGGGCAACGGACCTGTTACCGGTGATCGGCGTGCTGCCAAGCTTATCAAACTTGAATGATCGCGCACATGCGGCGGGCCCAACCCCCAACGCCGCGGATTCGCTTGCGGCGACAACGCCGATGCGGTGGTTTCGACAGCGAGCTGCGGGCTAGGTTGTCGGCTTTGCCTTTCGACCGGGGGCTAGAGGCGGGACATAACCGGATACGCGGCACTGCCACGCGTCAATCCTCTTGCCATGTTCGAAGCGGGTCAAATTGCACGTGACGATTGCCCCCGTAGCTGCCAGGCCGGCAAGCCGCTGGCGCACCGTTGCAAGCGGCACGCCCATCTCTTTGGCAATCTCCAAATCGAGCCGCTGACCGTATTTCTTCAAGCACTGCAGGATTTCGATCACGGCTCATATCCTTGGAAAAATTGATAGTTTAACAGCGCCCAGACGATGTAGCACTCGGCGCGTTCCCGCGAGCTAGCGCTTGTAGAGCACAATGTTGACGTCAACAGCCGGCGCGTCATGTCGGGTGCTGGTGACTTCCGTTATCTCGCCCGTCACCGTTCCGCCGTGGTCGATGTGATGAGCGATCTCCGCTGCCAAGTCCGACTTCAGGTGGCCGATCTGGACTTCCGACTCGAAAAAGATGAACCTGCGCACGCTTACCCACACCGCGACCGCGTTCTTGTCGTGGCGGTTATTGGGTTCGCGCCTTAGGATGAGCGGCGTGAACGCTGCGCAATACGCGCGAATGTAGCGCTGCCGCGAGCTACCATCCGGATTCTTGAAACTGACGCCAGCTACTTTCGTGTGGATCGTCCCTGTCGTCATCTCAGCTAGGAAGACTGACCCTTTCGCCGCCGGATGCAGAACAGTACATTAGATCGACGCGGGCTGCATACGTCGGTGCTCTTCGTCTGCATGGGCAATATTTGCCGCTCGCCGACCGTGGAAGGCGTGTTCCGAACGCTCGTTGCTCGCGCGGGGCTTGCGCAATCGATCGCGGTCTATTCGGCGGGCACGCACGACTATCAGCTCGGGGAGCCGCCGGATCCGCGCGCGATCGCACACGCGCGGCGACGCGGCTACGAACTCGCGCCTGGGCCCGCGCGGCAGGTCGACGCCGAAGATTTCGTGCGCTCCGAGTGGATCCTGGCGATGGATCGGCACAATCTCGCCGAGCTTCAGGCGCTGTGCCCGCGCGACTATCGTGGGCACCTCGGGCTGTTCCTCGACTTCGCGCCCGAGTCAGGCCTGCGCGAGGTTCCCGATCCGTATCACGGGAACACGGAGGATTTCGAGCGCGTGCTCGATCTCGCCGAGCACGGCGCGGCCGCGCTGCTCGAAGTCGTGCGCATGCAGCTCGTGAAGAACGGTCGATAACTCCCGTAGCCAGGGATGCGCGCGCAGCGCCAATCCCGGGTGCAACGGAACAACGATGCGGTTACGCCGGCGGCGTCGAATCCTTGTGCGTCGTCTCCACGATCTGCAGCGGCTCGTCCGCGACCTCGACCCGAGGCGGGCGGACGCGGCGCGGACGCGGCGCGTCGGCTGCGTCGCTACTCGGCGGGGCCGCATGACTCGTCTCGATGAGAATCAACCCGGACTCGGGCGGCAACTCGAGCGACACCTTGAGAATCTCCGGAGCGCTGCGCGACAGCGGCGCGGCGCGTTCTGGCGGCGCGACCGACTCGGCAAGACTCTGTTCGAGTTTCAGTGCCGGTTCCGCATGGAGCGAAAGCGGGGCCGGCTCCGCGTGCACCGATGCCGACTCCGGCTCCGCGTGAATGGAGACTGGTGCAATCCGCGGCTCGGTTACGGCCATCGGAGTCTCGATGTGCGGCACGGTTTCGTTGCCGATCTCCGAGCGCGGCGCCACTGCGGGCACGCTTGCCTGCGGCGCGGGCCGCCGCGTTTCTGGAGCCCGGCTCGCTTGTGCGTCGTGTCCCTCCGGCCGCGGTGTCGCCTGGTCCTCGCGCCCGCCACGGCCGCGGCCGCCGCGATGCCGATCGCGCCGGCGCCGTCCACCTTCGCCGCGCTCAACCTCCTGCGTCGCGCCCGGTTGTCCCTGGGTGATGGCGGAGAGCGATGCATCCGCAGGACGTGGTTCCTGCGGCGGCTTCGGCTCGCGCGGCGGCCGCGGTGGCCGTTGCGCTTCGCGTGATCCGTCGCGTGCCGCGTCGCGGTCGCGACGCGGTTGTTGCGGGCCGCCCTGCGGCGGACGCTGCTTCTGCGCCTCGTGCTGGTCGCGGGGCTCGCCACGCTGGCCGTCCCGTCTTCCGTGCCGACGGTCGTCGCCACGGCCCTCACGCTGGTCGCGGCGCTCGGGGCGGTCCTTCGGGCCGCGGCCGCGCTCGTCGCGGTGCGCGTCGCGCCGTTGCGGCGCGGGTGCGGGCGCGGCTTCGTCCTCGCTCGGCTTGCGCGTGAACCAGCTCATCACCGTCGTCAGCCAATTTTCCCGGCGCGGCGCTTGGGTGACGGGTACGCGTTCGACCGGCATCGGCGCGGGCTGCCCCGGCGGGATGCCCTTGACGGCGGCTTCCTGCCGCGGCTCGCGCGCCTCTTCCTGCTTCTGCTTGACGACGTCTTCCTCTTCCGGTCGCTCCATCATGTCGAACGACGCCGGCAACGGCTCGCTCTGGTTCAGGTCGTCGTGACGCAGGCGCTGCACCTTGTAGTTCGGCGTCTCGAGGTAGGTGTTGGGAACCAGCAGCACGTTGACCTTGAATCGCGTCTCGATGCCGTGAATCTCCGGCCGCTTCTCGTTGAGCAGGAACGTACCGACGTCGACCGGCACCTGCGCCACGACCTGCGCGGTGTTCTCTTTCATCGCTTCTTCCTGCAGGATGCGTAGGATGTGCAGAGCCGTCGATTCGGTGCCGCGGATGTGGCCGATGCCGTGGCAGCGCGGGCAGGGGATGTACGCCGACTCGGCCAGCGCCGGGCGCAGCCGTTGGCGCGACAGCTCCATCAAGCCGAAGCGCGAGATCTTGCCGAGCTGCACGCGGGCGCGATCGTATTTCATCGCGTCTTTGAGCCGGTTCTCGACCTCGCGCTGGTTCTTGGCGCTCTCCATGTCGATGAAATCGATCACGATGAGACCGCCGAGGTCTCGCAGGCGAAGCTGGCGCGCGATCTCCTCCGCAGCCTCCAGGTTCGTGTTGTACGCAGTCGTCTCGATGTCGCCGGCCTTGGTGGCGCGGGCGGAGTTGACGTCGATCGACACCAGCGCCTCGGTATGATCGATGACGATCGCGCCGCCTGCCGGCAGCGGCACCTGCCGCGCGTACGCGGTCTCGATCTGATGCTCGATCTGGAAGCGCGAGAACAGCGGGACGTCGTCCTTGTAGAGCTTCACCCGGTTGACCGTGGCCGGCATCACGTGGCTCATGAACTGCTGCGCCTGCTCGAAGATCGACTCGGTGTCGATCAGAAGCTCGCCGATGTCCGGGTGGAAATAGTCGCGGATGGCGCGGATGACCAGGCTCGATTCCTGGTAGATGAGAAACGCGCCGGATTGCATCTTCGCCGCGCCGTCGATCGCCTGCCAGAGCTGCAGCAGGTAATTGAGGTCCCACTGCAGCTCTTCCAGCGAGCGGCCGATGCCGGCGGTGCGCGCGATGACGCTCATGCCGTCCGGCACCTCGAGCTGGCCGATCACTTCGCGCAGCTCGTTGCGATCCTCGCCCTCGATGCGGCGCGACACGCCGCCGCCACGGGGATTGTTCGGCATCAGCACCAGATGGCGGCCGGCAAGCGAGATATAAGTCGTCAGCGCGGCGCCCTTGTTGCCGCGCTCGTCCTTGTCGACCTGGACGATCAGCTCCTGGCCGTCCTTGAGAGCGTCCTGCGGACGCCCGCGGCCGCTTTCGCCGTCGCCGCCGCGCAGATACTCGCGGGCGATTTCCTTGAACGGGAGGAAGCCGTGGCGGTCGGTACCGTAGTCGACGAAGCAGGCCTCGAGGCTGGGCTCGACGCGGGTGATGACCGCCTTGTAGATGTTGCTCTTGCGTTGTTCCTTGCTCGCGGATTCGATGTCGAGGTCGACCAGCTTCTGGCCATCGACGATCGCCACCCGAAGCTCCTCCGCCTGCGTGGCGTTGAACAGCATGCGTTTCATGGTGTAGTTCTCCGGCGCGGAGTCGCGTCGGCGAGGCGGAGTACAGCGGAAGCGCCCGAAATCGCGGGCGCCGGGTCTAGCGGGCGGCGGACGAGGGCGAGAACAACCACGCGGGCAGCGTTGGCTGCCGGGCTACGAGGATTCGGATGCGGGTATGGGGCATCATGAGCGGCCGCGGGGCGGCGCTTGCGCGCGTATCGGGCGGACCGAGTCTCGGGAGCGTGGTGGGTTGGTTCCTGTTGTCGCTCAAACGGTCTGGGGATTGCCGCCAAACGAGCCCCTCGGGCCATTGGCAAAGGCAACCTTATGCAGAATTCGTTGCGATAAGTATCGCGCCGCGCGTCATAGCCGCTTCACTCCGGCATCTGGCCGGTGCGGAGACTGCGCGCTTCCATTAACATCGCTACTTTTCCGGGTTGCAAAACCCGGACGGTGAGCCGATTTAACCTTATCCCCTCATGGGGCAACGCGCGGGTTGCGCGGCCGTAATCTCAAGCCGCCGCAGGCAGCGATCGGAGCGACTTGGTAGGTCTCCCCGCGCGCCAAAATATTCCTGCCGCTCGTTGTTACCGAGGACAATTATAAGGAAATGAACGATTTAAGCAAGGATGCTGTGAATCACCTTGCCGTCGACGAGGCCGGCGCGGGGCAGCGGGTGGACAATTTTCTGCTGCGCGTGCTCAAGGGGGTGCCCAAGAGCCACATCTACCGGATCCTGCGCAGCGGCGAGGTGCGCGTCAACCGCAAGCGGGTCCGGCCGGACGCGCGTCTGGCCGTGGGCGACGATCTGCGCATCCCACCGGTCCGCACCGCTGAGCCGCAACTCGCGCGGCGGCGTCCGCCGGCAAGGCCGATCGCACTGCCGATCCTGCATGAGGACGACGCGCTGATTGCGATCGACAAGCCGGCCGGCCTGGCGGTGCACGGTGGCAGCGGGATCGACTTCGGCCTGATCGAGCAGCTCCGCGCCGCGCGGCCCGACGCCCGGTTCCTCGAGCTCGTGCATCGCCTCGACCGCGACACCTCCGGCGTGCTGCTCGTGGCCAAGAAACGCGCCGCGTTGCTAGCGCTGCACGCGGCCTTTCGCCAAGGCGAAGTCGACAAACGTTACCTGGTGCTGATCAAGGGTCGTTGGCGCGACGCGACGCGCAAGGTGGAGTTGCCGCTCACCAAGTTCGTGACCGGCGCCGGCGAGCGGAGAGTCCGCATCGAGCGCGACGGCGGAAAGGTGGCGCGCACCGTGTTCCATCGCCGCCGCGTCTGGGCCGACGCGGAGCCGCCGGTGAGCCTGCTCGAAGCCGAGTTGCACACCGGCCGTACGCATCAGATCCGGGTCCATCTGACGCATCTCGGGTTCCCGCTGGCGGGCGACGACAAGTACGGCGACTTCGCCTGGAACAAGGCACTGGCGAAGCAGGGTCTCAAGCGTATGTTCCTGCACGCTTGGCGCCTGTCGCTGCCGCACCCGATCGAGCCGCGGCGGCTGACGCTCGAATCGCCGCTGCCTCTGGACCTCTCGGGATTCGTTGCGAAGTTGGACGGATCGAATCACGTCGATGGCGAGCGATAGACCGACCCGTCCGCAGCGGTTCCGGCTGCTGGTCTTCGATTGGGACGGCACACTGGCCGACTCGACCGGCATCATCGCGGGTGCGATCCAGCAGGCGTGCCGCGACCTGGGGCTTCCCGCGCCCGATGATGTGGCGGCGCGCTTCGTCATCGGTCTCGGCCTCGCCGATGCGCTGCGTCACGTGGCTCCGACGCTGCCGGCGGTCGACTATCCGCGCCTGTCCGAGCGTTACCGCGAGCACTACCTCGCGCGCGATCCGGAGATCCCGCTGTTCGGCGGCGCGCGCGAGATGCTCGACGAGTTGGACGCGCGGGGCTTCCTGCTCGCGATTGCGACCGGCAAGTCGCGCGTCGGGCTCTCGCGCGCGCTGGCGCAGCAGCGCCTGGCACACCGCTTCGTCGCCTCACGTTGCGCCGACGAGGGCTTCCCCAAGCCGCATCCCGACATGCTGCTGACGCTGATGGAGCGTTGCGGCGTCGAGCCCATCGAGACGTTGATGATCGGCGACACGACGCACGACCTCGCGCTCGCGCGGAACGCCGGTGCCTCCGCGCTCGCGGTCACCTACGGCGCGCACGCCTCCGAAGGCCTGGCCGGATGGTCGCCGCTAGCGACGGTGGCGTCGATCGCGGAGCTCGCCGCATGGCTCAGGGCGAACGCCTGATCTGTGCCAGTGCGGCGCTGGTCGATGGCGGCGCCGGCGTGCGCTTCGAGGTCGAGCGCGAGGGCACGGCACTGCCGGCATTCGCCATTCGCTTCCGGGGCGCGGTGCACGCGTACGTCAACGAATGCCGGCATCAAGCCTCCGAGCTCGACTGGAATGAAGGCGAGTTCTTCGACGCCGAGCGGCTATACTTGATTTGCGCCACGCATGGCGCGGTTTACGAGCCGGACAACGGGTTGTGCATCGAGGGCCCTTGTCTCGGCGCGCGCCTCGCTGCTGTCGCGGTGTGCGAACGCGACGGCAGCGTCTATTGCCGCGAGGACTGACATGGCCGAGGAAAACTGGGAACGCCGCGTGATCGAGCAGCTCGCGACCGAGGGCCTGCGCGAGCAGACGCGCGCGCGGCGCTGGGGTATTTTCTTCAAGTTGCTCACTTTTGCGTTCCTGGTCGTCGCGTTGTTCGCCGCGATCGCTGCGGTCACCGAGATCGAGCGCGTCTGTCTCGACAAGTGCACGGCGACGGTCGAGCTGCGCGGTGAGCTGGACGCCGACGGGCCGGCGAGCGCCGAGAACGTCATGGCCGGCCTGCAGGCGGCGTTCAAAAACAAGGGCACGCAAGGCGTCGTGCTGCGCATCAACAGCCCGGGCGGCAGCCCGGTGCAGGCCGGCGAGATCAATGACGAGATCCGGCGGCTGCGCGCGAAGTATCCCGCGGTTCCGCTCTACGCCGTCGTTGAGGAGATGTGTGCCTCCGGCGCCTACTACGCCGCGGTGGCGGCCGACAAGATCTACGTCGACAAGGCGAGCCTGATCGGCTCCATCGGCGTGATCATCGATGGTTTCGGGTTCGTCGGCGCGATGGACAAGCTCGGCGTCGAGCGCCGTGCGCTGACCGCGGGCGAAAACAAAATGTTCCTCGATCCGTTCTCGCCGATGACGCCGCAGCAGAGGGATTACGCGCAGAAGATGATTGACGAGATCCACCAGCAGTTCATCGCCACGGTCAAGGCCGGGCGCGGCGCGCGCCTCAAGGAATCGCCCGAGCTTTTTTCCGGCCTGGTGTGGAACGGCGCGCGCGGCGTCGATCTCGGCCTCGCCGACGGCCTAGGCAGCGTCGACTATGTCGCGCGCGAGGTGATCAAGGCCGAGGACGTCGTCGACTTCACCGTCAAGGAGAATCTCAGCGAACGCCTGGCGCGAAAATTCGGCGCCACGCTGGGAAAGAGCCTGGGCGCCGTCATCAGCCGCAGCGTGCGCTGGCGGTGATCGTGTCGCGCTGCAGCTCCGCTTGTCCGCACCGGACGGGTCATTC
>JBGPYP010000267.1:0-3838 GCA_041493285.1 Casimicrobiaceae bacterium | reverse complement strand
GGGCGGCGACCTTACAGCGACGGCGCGGCAGCGCCTACGTGATCAGCACGAGGATGAGCGGTGTCGTCACCGCCGCGAGCGCTGTCGAGAGCACGAGGCTCGCCGCGACCGGGCCGCCGAGCGTGTCGAACTGGCGCGACATCAGGTACACGTTCGCGCCGACCGGCAGCGCCGCCAGGAGCACGATTGCTTTCGTTTCCAGCGGCGGCAGCGACAGCGCCCGCGCGAGCAGCCACACGACGGCCGGTTGGACGGCGAGCTTGAGCACGGTGATGGCGGCGCTCACGCGCCAACCTTCGCGAATCCCGTATTCGGCGAGCCCCATGCCCAGCGCGATCAACGACAGCGGCACCGCCGCCTCGCTGATGAGGCCAAGCGTCTGATCGACGAACGCGGGGAGAGGCAACGCCGCGAGCCCCCATCCGGTGCCGATGAGGATGCTCGCGACCACCGGATTGGCGAGCACGGCTTTCGCGGCATGCACGTAGCCCGACCAGGAAAGCGCGCGATGGCGGGCCCACTCGACTGACACAGTGGCCAGCGTCCAGAGCAGGAGCGCGTTGAACACCAGCACCAGCGAGATCACGGGCAGCGATGGCTCGCCGAGCGTCACCTTGGCCAGCGGGATGCCGAGCAGCACGTTGTTGGCGAAGATCCCGCCCATTGCGAACACGGATTGCGCGACGCCGTCCAGCCGGAAGAACCGCGCCGCGATGAAGCGGGCGAGCAGGAAGACGACGATGCACGCCCCGAAATACGCGATCAGTAGCCGCGCATCGACCGGCGGCAGCTTGGAAAGGTCGCTCATCAGCCGGAACAGCAGCGCCGGAATCGCGACCGAGAACACGAATCGCGTCAGCGCGTCGGCGACCGGCTTGGACCAGCGGCCCCAGCGCGTCAGCGCGTAGCCAAGCAACACCAGCAGGAACAGCGGCGCGGTCAACGCGAGGATGCGCGCGAAGTCTTGCATCAGCGGAACTCGGGGGAAGTCGGTCCGTGTTGAGCCCTTCGACTCCGCTCAGGACAGGCTTGACGAAGCATGAACGGATGACTCTGTCGCAGAGATGGCAAGGTGCCCGTTCGCCCTTCGACAGGCTCATGGCGGAGGGGGCTTTCTAAGCGTTCCGGCTGCCGATCAGGGCGAGGAACTCCTCGCGCGTGGCGGTCGACTCGCGGAACGTCCCGAGCACGGAAGAGGTCACCATGACCGAGTTCTGCTTCTCGACACCGCGCATCATCATGCACAAGTGCTGCGCCTCGATCATCACGCCCACGCCGATCGCGTCGATCGACTCCATCACTTGCTGCGAGATCTGCTCGGTCAGCCGCTCCTGGAGCTGCAGCCGGCGCGCGTACATGTCGACCATGCGGGCGAGCTTCGAGACGCCGAACACGCGCCCGTTCGGAATGTAGCCGATGTGGCAGCGACCGAAGAAGGGCAGCATATGGTGCTCGCAGAGGCTGTAGAGCTCGATGTTCTTCACGATGACCATGCTGTTGGTCCGTTGGGTGAAGATCGCGTCGTTGATCACCTTCTTAGCATCGGTGCGGTAGCCGGAGGTGAGGAAGCGCAGCGCCTCTGCGACGCGCCGTGGAGTCCGCACGAGGCCCTCGCGCTCGGGGTCCTCGCCGATCTCGAGCAACAGTTCGCGGACGAGCGTTTCGAGCTTCTGGTCTTTCATTCCCGGCCTCCGGGGCTCAGCGTGTAATGGCGAAATTATCCCATGCGGACGGCCCCAGGCGCCGCCCGGTAGCATAATGCGGCGGGCGATTCTCAAGGGAGGAACGAGCAATGGGCCAGTGGATCAAGTTGACTGCTGCCGACGGGTTTCGGTTGGCGGCGTATCGTGCCGATCCGGCGGGGCAGGGCAAGCCGCGCGGCGGGGTCGTGATCGTGCAGGAGATCTTCGGCGTAAATAGGCACATACGTTCCGTCTGCGATGGGTTTGCGGTGGATGGCTATGTCGCGATAGCGCCGGCGCTGTTCGACCGCTATCAGCGCGACTTCGACATCGGCTATACGCCGGAAGACATCGCGCGCGGTCGCGAGTTCAAGGCGAAGGCGACCACGGAGGCAGCGCTCTCCGACGTCGCCGCGGCGCGCGACGCGGCCGCTGCCGCGGGCCGCGTCGGCATCGTCGGTTACTGCTGGGGCGGGTTCATCGCCTGGATGAGCGCCGCGCGTCTGCCCGGGTTCGCGTGCGCGGTCCCGTACTACGGCGGTGGCATCCTAGACGCCGGCAGCGAGCAACCGAGTTGCCCTCTGATGGCGCATTTCGGCGAGCGCGATGCCATGATCCCGGCGGCGGGCGTCAAGCAACTCGCCGCCGCGCACCCGGAAGCGCAAGTCTTTCTCTACGCCGCCGATCACGGCTTCAACTGCGACCAGCGCAAGAGCTACGACGACGCCGCCGCGAAGCACGCGCGCGAGCGCACGCTCGCGTTCCTGCGCCAGCACGTGGGCTGACCTTGCGACCGTTCGTCTTGAGCCTGTCGAAGGACGGATAGGCTCCAGGGCCACAAGTTAGCCGCCACCACTTAGTTGACAGAAGCAACTAAAAGATTGACATTGGCACCGATCCGGACGATCCCCCGGAGGGGCGACGACGATGGCCAAGACCGACGCGGGTCTCGAAGAGCGCATCGCCGCGGTGCGCGCGTTCAACCGGTTCTATACGCAGCGGATCGGGGCGCTGCGCGAGCACTTGCTGGAAAGCCCGTTCCCGTTGACGGGTGTGCGGGTGCTCTACGAGCTGGCGCATTGGCCGGCCAAAGGCGACCCCGCGACCGCGAGCGTGCTCGCCGCGCGGCTCGCGCTCGACGAAGGGTATCTGAGCCGCATTCTCCGCGACTTCGAGCAGCGCGGCCTGGTGGGCAAGAAGCCTTCACCCGCCGACGCGAGACGAAAATCGCTCGCGCTATCCGAGCGCGGCCGGCTGCTCTTCGCCGCGCTGGACGCCCGCTCCCGGGCGGAGATCGCCGGCATGCTCGGCAAGCTTTCCACGCCGGCGCAGACGCGCCTGGTCGACGCGATGCGCGGCATCGGCGGGCTGCTCGGCCAGGTGCCGGCCGGCGTGCGCCCGCACCAGCCGCCCTACGTGTTGCGGCCGCATCAACCCGGCGACATTGGCTGGGTCATCCATCGCCACGGCGTCCTTTACGCCCAGGAATACGGCTACGACGAACGCTTCGAGGCGCTGGTCGCCGAGATCGCGGCACGTTTCGTGCAGCGCTTCGATCCGAAGCGCGAGCGCTGCTGGATCGCCGAGCGCGAAGGTGAGATCGTCGGCTCGGTGTTCCTCGTGCGCAAGACCAAGACCGTCGCCAAGCTGCGGCTGCTGCTGGTCGAGCCGAGTGCGCGCGGCCTGGGCATCGGCCGGCGGCTCGTCGACGAGTGCGTGCGCTTCGCGCGCCGCGCGGGCTATCGCAAGCTTACGTTATGGACACAAAACGACCTCTACGCCGCGCGCCATCTCTACGCGTTGGCCGGATTCCGCCGGGTGGGCGAGGAATCCCACGAGAGCTTCGGCAAGAAGCTCGTCGCGGAGACCTGGGAGTTGGCGCTGTAGTCCGGCTACCAGCCGGCTTCGCTCAGTGTGGCCACAGCCAGCCGAACGTTCCCGCCGTCAGGAGCGCGTAGATGAGCCCGTCGATGGTGGTTTTGATCGTCGTACTCCACTTGCGTCCATACCAGATCGACATCTGCCAGATGGCCAGCGCGTAGCCCATGAACGCGGTGGCACCGACGAACCGGAACACCTCGGGGTAAGCGGTGCCCGGCGGCAGCGCATGCGCGGCGACGTAGCCCGCGAAAAAGCCGACCACGAGCGAGTAGACG
>JBGPYP010000011.1:0-21001 GCA_041493285.1 Casimicrobiaceae bacterium | reverse complement strand
TCTTGGCCGCCCCGACCGGCGGCGGCCAGCGTGCCCGCATCGACGCCGCGGACGACCCTGAGCGCTTCGGCGAGCCGTGCGGCGGGCGGGTAGTCCGAAGCGGCCGAGCCTTGTTCCGCTCGCCGCCACGCCGCGCACGCGTGGACCAGCCCGGCCAGCCTCTCTGGTCGACGCAGCGCATCGGTTGCAAGCAGGAGATCGAGCAATGCGGCCGGTGCAAGCTCGGTCACGCGCTCAAGTCGATCGCGCAGGCGCGCGGCGAGGCGCGCGAGCTCGCGGCAATCCGTCGGCGCGTTGAGCCGGCGGCTTAAGCTGGTGGCCAGGCGCTCGCGGACCCTCATCGCCAACGCCAGATTGCCCGCAAGCACGGCGTAGCGAACCGCGAGCGCTTCGCCCGCCGCTGCCGCGCAGTCGAGCGCGCGCAAGGCCCGCGTGCCGGCATTGCTTCCCGTGCGCGATGATGTGGCGAAGAGCGCGTCAAGCTCCGGGAACAGTTGCGCGAGCGCGCCACAATCACGCAGCGTGGAGAAGAAGCGCGACGGGGCCGCCTCCATGAGCGCTTTGGCCAGCTCCTGCCAGACCCGCTCGGCGGAAAGTGTGGCCAGCTCGCCTCCGGCCGCGATTGCGCGCATCAGCGCTTCGGTTTCCGTCGCGACCGCGAAGCCGAAGCGCGCGGCGAAGCGCGCGACGCGCAGCACGCGCAACGGATCTTCGGCGAAGGCCGGGCCGACATGGCGCAACACGCCTCCGCGCAGATCGCGCGCGCCACCGAACGGATCGATCAGCTTCCCGTCCTCGTCCCGCGCCATCGCATTGATCGTCAGGTCGCGGCGCGCGAGATCCTCCTCGAGCGTCACCTCGGGTGCAGCGTGAAAACTGAAGCCACGATGGCCGCGCGCGGTCTTGCGCTCGGTGCGCGCCAACGCGTATTCCTCCTGCGTGCGCGGATGCAGGAAGACGGGGAAGTCGCGTCCCACAGGCCTGAATCCCTGCGCGCGCAGCGCTAGCGGCGTGGCGCCCACGACGACATAGTCGCGGTCGGCGACCGGCAGACCGAGCATCTCGTCGCGCACCGAGCCGCCGACGCGATAAATCTTCATTCCCGGAGCGTCTAGCGCCCGCCCTGGGCGCGCAGGCTCGAATAGCGGCTTCGCGTCGCCGCCGGGGCGAGGCAGCTCGGGGCGATCGCCTCCAATGCCTTGGGCGCGCCGCCGAACACCGCGGGGTACTCGCAGCCGCAAACGCTGTCGCGCGTCATCGACGCGAGATTGTCGCGGGTCATCAGTTTGCCGGGGAGGACCTCGAGGATGCGCGCCTGCAGGTTTGAGAGCGTCGCATCGAGCGGGACGATCGCGCGATTGTAGCCGGTGACTTCGCCGACGTAGGCGACCAGCTCGCGCAACGTGTAAACCCGTGGGCCGCACAGCGCATAGCGCTGGCGCAGCGTGCGATCGTCGTCCAGCGCGCGCACGAACGCCTCGGCGACGTCGGCGACATAGATGGGCTGGAAGCGCACTTCGGCGCACGCGAGCGCGACCACCGGCAGGAAGCGCTCGAGGCGCGCGAACAGGTTCAGGAGCGAGTCTTCGCGACCGAAGATCACCGACGGGCGAAAGATCGTCCACTCGAGATCGGACGCGGCGACGATGGCTTCGGCCTGGCCCTTGCTCACAAGGTAGCGGCTCGGCCCTTCCGGATCCGCGTTGAGCGCGCTCATGTGCAACAGGCGCGGCACGCCTGCAGCGCGACACGCGGCGACGGTCTTGCGCGCGAGCTCGACGTGCGCACGATCGAAGTCGCTGCGCCTGGCCTCGTTGAGAATTCCGACCAGATTGATCGCCGCGTCGACGCCCTCCGCGAGCTGGTCGAGGGTCACCGGATCGTGGACGTCGGCCTGGAGCACGTCGACCGTCGGCAGCAGGAGGAGATGCTTGGCGCGTTCCCGGCTGCGTGTGGGCACAACCACGCTCCATCCCTCCGTGACGAGCCGGGCGACGATATGCCGGCCGACGAAGCCGCTGCCCCCGAGCACCAGGATTCTCCCCGCGCTCATCGCTCTCGGTCGGGGCGATCCGCGGGTCCGGCGTCGGGCAGGGCCGCGCCATTATCGATACTGGCCGCGGCGCCGCGCGGCGCGACGACGCCGAGGCGGTCCTTCAGAGAGACGTAGCGCAAACCGAGCCGCGCCTGATAGAACATCGCGTTGGCCAGCACTTTCTTGGTGTAGTCCCGGGTTTCGTTGAACGGTATCGTCTCGGCGTAGATCGCGCCTTCGAGCGGCACCGGCCCGCGCCATGCCTGCGCTCGTCCCGGGCCCGCATTGTACGCCGCGGCGCCGAGCACCGGCAGGCCGTCGAGCTTGCCGAGAACGTGGCGCAGATAATACGCGCCCAGGCGCACGTTGAGCCCGGGGTTGTCGAGCTTGGGGGCGCGAGTGTCGGCGCCGGTTTGCCGCGCGACCCAGCGCGCCGTCGGCGGCATGAGCTGCATGAGTCCCACCGCGCCCGCCGCCGACACGATGTCCGAGACGAAGCGGCTCTCCTGCCGCACCAATCCGTAGACGAATGCCGGATCGAGCGCGTTGTCGCGCGCGGCGGCCTCGATCTCGCCCTCGTAAGGCGTCGGATAGCGCAACGCGAGATCGTGTCGCCGGCGGGTGCGCTCGGCGGTGTTGATCGAGCGGTCATAGAGGCCGTTGTACTGCGCGAACGTGGCAGCTAGGAGCAGACCGTCGTCGTCGAGTCCGCGCACGATCGCTACCCATTCGCGCTGCGCCTCCGGCCGCAGATCGAGCGCGGAGAGCTTGACGACCCTTTGCACCGCCTCGCGCGCCCCGAATGCGACCAGCGCGGCGGGCTCGGGCGTCAACGGCTCGCTGATCGGCATGACACTCGCGCCCAGCGCCTCGGCGGCGAGGAACCCGTAGAAATTCTGCTCGGTCGCGAGGCCGCCGTAGAGGCGCGTCGCATCCTCGTCGTGCCCTGCGGCGGTGAGCGCGCGTGCCTTCCAGTAACGCCACGCGGGCTCCTGCGCTTCGCCCGCCGGCATCGCGTCGATCGCGCGCGCGACCTCGCTCCAGGCCACGGCGCGGAGCGCAGCCCGCACGCGCCACGCGCGCTGCACCTCATTCTGCGACGCGCCTTCGGCTTCGCGATACCAGTCGCTCGCGGCGGGGACGAGCTGCCGCGCGGCACTGTACGCGACGAGCAGGTTGCCGTAGAGCCGCTCCGGCTCCGGCAGGCGCGCGCGCCATTTCGCCCACACGTCGTGCGCCGCCGTGGGGTCGCTCTGCGCGACGCGATCGAGCGCGTAGAGCGCCAACTCGCGGCCGCTGGGCGACGACCAGCGAAACTCGCCTTTGCCGAGCGCGACCCGCGCGCCACCGTCGATGCGCTGGAACTCGCGCGGCAAAGGCCGTTCGGACGCCGGCAATTCGCTGGCAATCCGCGCCGCGAGGCGGAAGTTCCTGGCTTCGTGCGCGAGCCGGAAGCGCGCCCAGACGTCGCGCGGGGAGAGCGCGCCTTGAGCGAGCAGCGCGGCGAAGAGCGGTTGACACGACTCCGGCTGTTCCTGGCCGCTGAACCAGAATCGCCGCACCTCCAACGCCGGGTTGTCGCCCTCGCGTTTGCGCTGGAGCTGGAATTGCGCCGCGTAGCACGCGAGCTCGACGTCCTCGGCAACGCGCGGTGGAGACTCGGTCGCGAACAGCGCCCACGCTCCGCGCTTGCCCAACGACTTGAGCCATTCGCTGCGCAAACGGTCGGCAAGCGGCATGCCGGCGTAGCGTTCGAGGAACGCGCGCATGTTCTCAGGGTCGGCGTCGTCGAGCTTCAGCCGCAATCGCCAGTACAGAACGTACGGCTCGAGCAGATGGCCCTTGAGGCGCGGCGCCAGGCGCTCGAGCCGTGCCGAGTCGCCGGCGCGGTACGCGTCGCGCGCCGCCGCGAACTCCGCGTCGGTCGGCTCGGCGAGGACTGCCTGGCCGATGCACGCCGCGGCCGCAACCGCGGCGCAGCGCGCGGCGAACGAGCGAAGGAACGGCACGGGCATCGGCAGCATTGTCAGCGACGCCTTCAGATGCGACAAGTCTTTCCTTCTGGCCTTCGCCGGCCAGGCCCAGAGGTCGATGGTAAAATTATCGTTTGCAAGCCGTACCGCGCCGCAGCGTCTCGCGGCAGACCCGCAGGGAGAGCCATGGCTCGACGCAACAACGCGCCCAAGGTGGGTGTGGTGATGGGCAGCGACAGCGACTGGGAGATCATGCAGCACGCGGTCGCGCAACTCGCTCACTTCGGCGTCGCGCACGAAGCGCGCGTGCTCTCCGCACACCGCACGCCCGATGACGCATTCGCGTACGCCGAGAGCGCGGCCGCGAACGGGCTTGCGTGCATTATCGCCGGCGCGGGCGGAGCGGCGCACCTTGCGGGCCTCCTTGCCGCCAAGACGACGCTGCCGGTGCTGGGCGTGCCGATCCCCTCGAAGTATTTGCGCGGCGAGGATTCGCTCTTGTCGACCGTGCAGATGCCCAAGGGCGTTCCGGTCGCGACCTTCGCGATAGGCGAAGCCGGTGCCGCGAACGCCGGCCTCTTCGCCGTCGCGATGCTCGCGCGCAGCGACGCGACGCTTGCCCGCAAGCTCGCCAAGTTTCGCGCCACGCAGGCCGCGGCGGTGCGCGCGCTGAAGCTGCCGCCGGGAAAGAGATGATTCCGGTCGTACTCTATTTCCGTTTCGCCGGATCGCGTTCGGCGCCCACCGGCAGGTTCGCCACGCGGGTCATCTCCGGATCGGCGTAACGGCAGCCGGCGGCGACGTAGTCGGCCGCCATCCCCGTCGCGTCGGCGCCCCAGAACAGCTCGTCGCCGATCGCGAGCGTCGGTACGCCGAACACGCCGCGCGCGATCGCCTCGTCGGTGTTCCGACGAAGTGCGTCCTTCACTTCCTGGCTCGCGATGCGCGCGTCGGCGTCCGGCAGTTTGAGCTCCGCCATCAGCTCGGCCCATTCAATTGGCAGATCGCCGAGCCGCCCGTCGCGCCACACGAAGCGGAAAATCCGGCGCACCGCATCGGGCTCGCAGTCGGCCGCGAGCGCAAGCCGCAGCAACGGGAGCGGGTTGAACGGGTGCGCCGCCGGAAACGTGAGCGGGATCCCGAGCTTTCGCGCCTGCCAGACGACGAGACGGTAAGTGAAGCGGCGCTTGGCGGGGATCTCCGCTGGCCCCTTGTGCTCGTGCGCCTTGAGCAGGCCGGCGAAAAGGACCGGCCGGTAACGCACGCGAATCGAGCGCTCCAGCGCCGGCAACTGCTCGCACTGCAGGTACGAAAACGGCGAGACGAAGTCGAAGTACCAATCAGCGCTGGGCATAGGTGAGGCTACGAGATGCGATGGCCGCGCCGTGTCGCGCGCAGCGAAGCGAGAGCTCCGCGACGAGTGCCCGGCGTTGTTCCGCCGACAGACCGATCCAGCCGGCGATCTCGTCGAGCGTGCGGTAGCAGCCGGCGCACAGCCCGGTGGGGGCATCGATGACGCAGACGCTGATGCAGGGCGACGGGACCTCCGCCGCGTCGCGCACGCTCGCGCTCATTGGTGTACCCCCACGCTTGCGGCTGCCGCCGCTGCGCTGCCCCCGAGGGGGGCGCCATTCGCGCCTTGGGGCGGCCCTGCGGCGCTCATGCGCTCGCCTTCACCGGCAGCGGATCCTTGGCGTTGAGCGCGCGCGCAACGCGCGACACCGGCGCCCGGCCGAGGAAGTCGGAGATGTACTGGCCGGCGATGCGCAGCCGCGTCATGTCGACCCCGGTCTCTAGCCCCAGCCCGTCGAGGAGATAGAGCACGTCCTCGCTCGCAACGTTGCCGGTCGCACCCTTGGCGTAGGGGCAGCCGCCGAGGCCCGCGACTGAGCTATCGAAGGTCGCCACGCCCATCTCCAGCGCCGCATAGACGTTGGCTAGCGCCTGGCCGTAGGTATCGTGAAAATGCCCCGCCTGCTCGGCGATCGGCACCGCTTCGCTCACCGTTGCGACGAGCCTTTGGGTCTTGCCCGGCGTCCCGGTGCCGATCGTGTCTCCGAGCGAGATCTCGTAGCAGCCCAGCGCCTTGAGCGCGGCAGCGACGTCGCGGACGCGCTCAGGCGCGATCTCGCCTTCGTACGGGCAACCCAGCACGCAGGAGATGTAGCCGCGGACGCGCACGCCCCGCGCCTTGGCCGCGGCGGTCACCGGCCGTGCGCGCTCCAGGCTCTCGGCGAGCGAACAGTTGATGTTCTTGCGCGAGAAGGTTTCCGACGCCGCCACGAACACGGCAACCTCGTCGCAGCCCGCGGCAAGCGCCGCTTCGAAGCCCTGAATGTTCGGCGTCAGCACGGGGTAGCGCACGCCGGGCCGCTTGCGGATCGCCGCCATCACCTGCGCCGCATCGCCCATCTGCGGCGCCCATTTGGGCGAGACGAAGCTCGTCGCCTCGATCGCCGGCAGGCCGGCGTCGGTGAGGCGATCGATCAACCCGACCTTCACCTCGGTCGGCACCATCGTCTCCTCGTTCTGCAACCCGTCGCGCGGGCCGACTTCGACCATGCGCACTCGTCGAGGCAGATTCATGTGCCGATTCTCAGTAGCCGCTCAGTATCCATGCTCGCGATCGACGACGCCGCTGATCGGCAACCCCGCCTCGAGCCGGCGGATTTTGCCGGCGATCTGCGCGACAGACTCGTCGACCAGCGTCACTGCCGAAACGTGCGGCGTCAGCACGACTCGGGGATGATGCCAGAAACGATGCTCCGGCGGCAAAGGCTCGTCGCGGAAAACGTCGAGCATCGCGCCGGCAAGATGGCCGTCGTCGAGCAGCGCGAGCAGATCGGCGTCGACGACGAGCGCGCCGCGCGCGACGTTGACGACGTACGCACCGCGCGGCAGACGCGACAGATGCGTCCGGTCGAGAAGGTTTGCCGTCTCGCGCGTCAACGGTAGCAGGCACACAAGAACGCGCGTCGCGGACAGGAAAGCGTCGAGTTCCTGAGACCCCGCGAAGCTCGCAACGCCGGCGATCGATTTCCGCGTGCGGCTCCAGACGCGCAGCGGGAAGCCCAGGCGCGCGAGCGCGCTTGCGACCGCGGTCCCGAGCACGCCCGCGCCGAGGATCCCGATCACGAACGCCCTCTTGGAGAGGCGGGCTCGCGCTCGCCAGAGCGCCTCGCGTTGCTGATCGACGTAGCCGTCCAACTCACGATAGCGCCGGAGCACCGCGTGACCGACGTACTCGACCATCTGCTCGGCCATGCCGGCATCGTCGAGCCGGATGAGCGGCACGCTGCGCGGCAGCGCCGCCAGATCCGGCATCGAGTCCACACCCGCGCCCAGGTTGAAGATCGCCTTCACGCGCTCAAGGCCCCGCACCAGCTCCGGCGGTGGCTTCCATACCACCGCGTAGTCCGCGTCAGGTGCGCTCGCCGTCGGCCAGCGGTCGATTTGTGCCTCGGGCAACGCTTGCCTCAACGCATCGATCCAGGCCGCGCCGTCGCCGCCGGCGGTGTGAAAAAGGACCTTCAAACGGAGTGGTCAAGCCGCCGGTGCGTCATCGATGGCGATCAGATCGGCGCCCTCGGAGACCTGATCACCACGCTGATAGTTGACGGCGCTGACCGTCCCCGTCGCGGGCGCCGCGATGGTGTGCTCCATCTTCATCGCTTCGAGGATCATGAGCGGCGCGCCCTGCGCGACTGCGTCGCCCGGCTTGACCAGAACCGCGACCACGGTCCCCGACATCGGCGCCATCAGGTGCCCGCCGTGTGGCTCCTCCTCGCCGGAGTGCGCGAGCGGATCGATCAGGCGCAGGCGGGTCATCTCCCCGCCGCAGAATACGTAGCGCTCATCGCCTCGCACGACGACGGTCGCCGTGAAGCTCGATTCATCGAGCCGCACCCGGAAGCCGTCGCCGTCGGGTGCAATGCTGGCGTGGATATCGTGGTCGCCGACCGTCAGCACAGCGTCGTCCCCGGCGGTGCGCACGCGCACCCGCCAGGCCACGCCCTCGGCCTCGAAGGTCAGCGCGAGCGCATGATCGTCGGTGTTGAGCCACCACGTGTCGATCGAGTGCCACGGCGACCACGGGTCAGAAGAGGCTGCCGCGCGTACCGCGGCGGCGTCGCGCGAGGCGACGAACTCGCCAAGCGTGGCCACCGCGAGCGCGCGCTCGGAGGGCGCGGCCGGCGGCGGGAGCAGCGCCGCGCGATGGCGGGCGATCAGGCCCGTGTCGAGCTTCGCGGTCGCGAACGCATCGTGCGCGATCACGCGCTGGAGGAACGGGAGGTTTGTCGTCACGCCGACGACCTGATAGCCGGCGAGCGCTAGCGCGAGCCGGCGGAGCGCAACGACCCTGTCTTCGCCCCGGACGATCAGCTTGGCGATCAGCGGATCGTAATACCGGGTGATCTCGTCTCCGGCGCGTACGCCGGTGTCGACGCGGACATCGGCCGATTGCTGCGGCGTGCGCAGATGCACGATGCGCCCGATCGACGGCAGAAAGTCGCGGTCCGGGTCCTCGGCATAGATGCGCGCTTCGATCGCATGTCCGTAGAGCGGGATCTCCTCCTGCGTGAGGGGCAATCGCTCGCCGGCGGCGACGCGCAACTGCCATTCGACCAGGTCGATCCCGGTGATCATCTCGGTGACCGGGTGCTCGACCTGCAGCCGCGTGTTCATCTCCATGAAGTAGAACGCGCCGTCCCGTTTTGGCCCGGCCGGGACGATGAACTCCACGGTTCCTGCGCCGACGTAGCCGATTGCCTTGGCCGCGGCGACCGCCGCCGCGCCCATCCGCGCGCGCCGCTCCGGCGTCATGCCCGGGGCCGGCGCTTCCTCGAGTACCTTCTGGTGCCTGCGTTGCACGGAGCAGTCGCGCTCGAACAGATGCACACAGCCGCCGTGCGAATCCGCGAAGACCTGGATTTCGATGTGCCGCGGCGCTGTCAGGTATTTCTCGAGCAGCATGCGGTCGTCGCCGAAGCTCGTTTCCGCTTCGCGCCGGGCCGCGCCGAGTGCGGCGGCGAATGCGTCGCGGCGCTCGACAACGCGCATTCCCTTGCCTCCGCCGCCCGCCGAGGCTTTGATCAGGACCGGGTAGCCAATCGCGTCGGCGTGCGCGAGCAGCGCCGCGTCCTGCTCTTCCGCACCGTGATAGCCTGGCACGATGGGGACGCCGGCCTGGGACATGATCGCCTTGGCCTCCGACTTCGAGCCCATCGCGCGGATCGCGTCCGGGGGCGGGCCGATGAACACGAGGCCGGCAGCCGCGACCGCGGCGGCGAAGTCCTCGTTCTCGGACAGGAAGCCATAGCCCGGATGGATCGCCTGCGCGCGACAGGCGCGGGCAATGGCGATGATCGCCTTGCCGTCGAGATAGCTCTCGCGCGGCGGCGCGGGGCCCAGCCGATACGCTTCGTCGCACGCGGCGACATGCAGCGCCTTCGCGTCGGCGTCCGAATACACCGCGACCGTGCGTACGCCCATGCGCCGCGCGGTGCGCGCGACGCGGCAGGCGATCTCGCCGCGGTTCGCGATCAGGATCTTGTCAAACATCGCCGGCGCGCCGCGATTCGCGCGGTGCGGCTGCATCTGCGTAGCCGAACCAGCGCAGGATGCGGTCGACGAAGCCGCGGATGAAGCGCCACAGCTTCGGCATCAGCCAGGCCGTCAGGGCAATCAACAGCGCGAGCACGAAGAGCAACGCGATCGGGTGCGCCAGCGCGAGGTAGAGCAGCACGCCGACGAGCAGGTCCTCGCCGAAGGACGCGGCCCAGTTGGAGAACGGTTCGGGCGAAGTGTTGATCGCCATCCGCGCGCCGGCCTTGGTGAAATGGCTGCCGGCAGCGAGCGTGCCGCCGACGATCGCCGCGGCGAGCATCCACGCCGGAGGCGAATCGCCGAACACGCCGGCCGCGAGCGCCGCGCCCGCGGGAATCCGCACCAGCGTGTGCGCGAGGTCCCACACGGTGTCGACGCCCGGGATCTTGTCGGCGAAGAACTCAACGAACACCATGAAGCCGGACGCGCAAAGCACGAGCGGATGCGCCAGGATGCGCAGATGCTCCGGCAGCTCGAACCACCCCAGATAGCCCAGCGCGCCGACGATGAACAGCACCGCATAGAGCCGGATGCCGCTCGCCCATCCCAGCGCGGCGGCGAGCGCGACCAGTTGCAAGGTGTCGAGATGCTCCATGCAGCCACCCAGCGATCGTCTATTCGCCGCGCGACACCCACGCGGGCTTGCGCTTGGCGAGAAAGGCGGCCACGCCCTCCTTGCCCTCCGGCGACGCCCGAATGCGGGCGATGCGCCGCGCGGTGTCGCCGATCACACGCGCATCGACCGGCCGGTGCGCGACCGCGCGGATCAGCGTCTTGCACTCCCCTTGCGCGCGCGGCCCGGCCGTCACCAGGTAGCCCAGAAGCTCGTTGATCCGTGGATCGAGCTCTTCAGGCAGCACGAGGTCGTGCAGCAGCCCGAGGCGATACGCTTCGGCAGCGGTGAATCGCTCCGCGGTCAGGAAGTAGCGGCGCGCCGCGCGCGCGCCGATCGCCTCGATGACGTACGGGCTGATCGCCGCGGGAATCAGGCCGAGCCGGGCCTCGGACAGCGCGAAGGTCGCGTCCTGCGTTGCAATGGCGATATCGCAGCAGGCGACCAGGCCGACACCGCCCCCGACCACCGCGCCGTGCACGCGGGCGATCGTCGGTTTGGACAGCGTGTTGAGCGTCGAGAGCATCGCCGCCAGCGCCTGCGCGTCGGCGAGGTTCTGCCCCTGCGAGAAGCCGGCCATCTTCCGCATCCAGTTGAGGTCCGCGCCGGCGCAGAAGCTGCTGCCCGCGCCCAGCAGCACGACTGCGCGAACGGTCTCGTCAGCCTCGGTGACGCGAAGCGCTGCGGTGAGGTCGGCGATCAGCGTCTCGTCGAAAGCGTTGTGGACTTTCGGCCGGTTCAGCGTAACGAGCGCGACGGCGTTGCGGATGTCGACCCGGAGCGTCGCGTACTCGTGCGCGACATTGGATTCCGTTCGACCAGCCGCCCTTGCGCTCCTGGCGTCCTTTGCGTTCGATGCTTTTGTCTTGGCCATGCTCCGTCTCACATCCTGAAGATGCCGAACCGGGTCGCCTCGATCGGCTTGTTGAACGCCGCCGAGAGCGCGAGCGCAAGCACCTTGCGCGTGTCGACCGGATCGATCACGCCGTCGTCCCACAGCCGCGCGCTCGCGTAGTACGGGTGGCCCTCAAGCTCGTATTGCGCGCGCAACGGCGCCTTGAAGGCGGCCTCCTCTTCGGCGCTCCACGTGCCGCCCTTGGCTTCGATCGCGTCGCGCCGGATCGTCGCCAGCACCGTCGCCGCTTGCTCGCCGCCCATCACGGAAATCCGCGCATTCGGCCACATCCACAGGAAGCGTGGACTGAAGGCGCGCCCGCACATGCCGTAGTTCCCGGCGCCGTGCGATCCGCCGATGATCACCGTAAATTTCGGCACGTTGGTACAGGAAACCGCCGTCACCATTTTCGCTCCGTCCCTGGCGATGCCGCCAGTCTCGTATTTCCGGCCGACCATAAAGCCGGTAACGTTCTGCAGGAAAACGAGGGGTATCCGGCGCTGGCTGCAGAGCTCGACGAAATGCGCGGCCTTGAGCGCCGATTCCGAGTAGAGCACCCCGTTGTTCGCAATGATACCGATGCGATAGCCGTGGAGACGCGCGAACCCCGTCACCAACGTCGTCCCGTAGCGCGCCTTGAATTCGTCGAGGTCGCTGTCGTCGACGATGCGCGCGATCACCTCGCGTACGTCGTAGGGCTTCTTGACGTCGGCGTTGATCACGCCGTAGAGCTCTTCGGCCGCGTAGCGCGGCGGACGCGGCATGACGACCTCCGGCGCGGGAGGCTTCGGGCGATTGAGATTCCCGACGATGCGCCGCGCGATAGCGAGCGCGTGGTGGTCGTCGAGCGCAAAGTGGTCGGCGACGCCGGAGATCCGCGTGTGCACGTCCGCGCCGCCGAGCTCCTCGGCGCTGACCAGCTCTCCGGTCGCCGCCTTCACCAGCGGAGGCCCGGCGAGGAAGATCGTCCCCTGCTCCTTGACGATGATCGATTCGTCCGCCATCGCCGGCACGTACGCGCCCCCCGCGGTGCACGAGCCCATGACCACTGCGATCTGCGGAATGCCTGCCGCCGAGAGCGTCGCCTGGTTGTAGAAGATCCGGCCGAAATGGTCGCGATCGGGAAATACGTCGGTCTGATTGGGCAGGTTCGCGCCGCCCGAGTCGACCAGATAGACGCACGGCAGATGGTTCTCGCGCGCGATCTCCTGTGCGCGCAGGTGCTTCTTCACCGTCATCGGGTAGTACGTCCCGCCCTTGACCGTCGCGTCGTTGCAGACGATCACGCATTCGCACCCCGAGACGCGACCGATGCCGGTGATGATCCCGGCCGCTGCGATGTTGTCGTCGTACATGCCGTACGCCGCGAGCTGCGACAGTTCGAGGAACGGCGAGCCGGGGTCGAGGAGCGCGCGCACGCGCTCGCGCGGCGGGAGCTTCCCGCGTCCGGCGTGCCGTGCGCGCGCGACATCGCCGCCGCCCTGCTCGATCGCCGCGACCTTGGTCTTCAGGTCGGCGACGAGCGCCGCGAGCGCGTCGCGGTTCCTCGCGAACGTCGCGTCGCGCGTGTCCAGCCGGGATTCGATCACCGCCATGGCGGCCGCTCAACCAACCGCCGGCAAGGGATGGCCCGGCATCAGTTCGTAGGGATGGACCCAGCGCGGCTGCCCGCGGATGCGCTGCAGCCAGTCACGGACGGAAGGGTACGCATCCCAATCCACGCCGATCTCCTCCGGCCAGAACAGGTAACCGCAAAGCGAGAGGTCGGCGATGGTCAGACGATCGCCGACGACATAGCGTCGCGCCGCGAGATGCGCGTCGAGCACGCCCCACGCGACCTCGGCACGCGTGCGGAAAACCTTCAGCACGGCAGGGTCGGGGTCCTTCGTGAACGTGCGCAGGAAACTGTACGTGGCGGTGTAGCTCGTCAGCTTGTGGTTGTCCCAGAGCAGCCAGCGCAGGACCTCGCGCCGCTGCGCAGCGTCGGCCGGGGCGAAGCAGCCGAGCGTCTCGGCCAGGTAGTCGAGGATCACGCCGGATTGCGTGAACCGGGCGCCGTTGTGCTCGAGCACGGGCGCCTCGCCCATCACGTTGATCTCGCGGTAGCCGGGCGTACGCGTCTCGCCGCCGAAGAAATCCACGAAGCGCGGCGTCCAGTCGGCGCTGGCGAGTTGCAGCATCAGCGCCGGCTTGTAGGCGTTGCCGGACTGGGCGAAGCAATAGAGCGTGAATTCTCCGGGCGCGGCCACGTCACCACCCACCGGTCGCGAGCCAGCGATCGACCTGGTCGAGCCGGTCGACGCCCCAGAAAGGCTCGCCGTCGACAATCGTGAACGGCGAGCCGAACACGCCGGCGGCGATCGCCCGCTCGTTCTCGCTCTTGAGCGCGTCCTTCACGGCGGGATCGTCGATCGCTGCGCGTACTGCCGCAGCATCGGCGCCGCAGCGCGCCGCAATGGCGGCCGCCGCGTCGGGCTTTGAGATGTCGACATCGTCGCCGAAGAAAGCGCGGTAGAGCGCATGCACCGCGGTCGTCGCCAACACCGGATCGTGCGCCTTGAGCCAGAGCACGATCCGCGCCGGCGCCTGGGTCGCGATCGGAAACGTCGAGGGCATCCGAAATCGGTCGATGCTGTGGAATTTCGCGCTGCGAGCGAAATCGCGCCTGGAGTAGTCGCCCTTGAGCGGGACCTGCGTCAGCGGCGCGGCGCCGGTCGCCCTGAACACGATGCCGAGCAGGATCGGATGCCAGTCGACCCCGCGGCCGTGCTTCGCCGCCAGCGCCTCGATTTTCTCCGAAGCGAGATAGCCGTAGGGCGACGAGAAGTCGAAGTAGAAGTCGATCGGTGCGCTCATATCTGCCCCGGGAGACGAGTTTACGCGACGAGCGCGCGGCCGATGACCATTCGCTGGATGTCGCTCGTGCCTTCATAGATCTGGCAGACGCGAACGTCGCGATAGATGCGCTCGACCGGGAAGTCGGTGACGTAACCGTAGCCGCCGTGGACCTGGATCGCTGCCGAGCACACGCGCTCGGCCATCTCGGAGGCGAAGAGCTTGGCCATCGACGCCTCCTTGAGGCAGGGCATCCCGGCGTCGCGCAAGCTCGCCGCATGCCAGACCATCTGCCGCGCGACTTCGATCTCGGTCGCCATGTCGGCCAGCCGGAAATTCACCGCCTGATGCTCGATGAGCAGTTTCCCGAACGACCGGCGCTCGCCCGCGTAGCCGAGCGCCGCTTCGAATGCGGCGCGCGCCATGCCCACGCTTTGCGCCGCGATGCCGATCCGTCCGGCCTCGAGATTGGCCAGCGCGATCCGGTAGCCTTCGCCCTCGCGACCCAGCAGATTCGCGGCGGGCACGCGGCAGCGTTCGAAAACGATCTGCGCGGTGTCGGACGCCCGCTGCCCCAGCTTCTCCTCGACGCGGGAGACGACGTATCCCGGCGTACCGGTGTCGACGATGAACGCCGAGATGCCTTTTTTTCCGGCCGCCTTGTCGGTGACCGCGAACACCAGCGCGACGTCGGCATGCTTGCCCGAGGTGATGAACTGCTTCACGCCGTCGAGGACGTAGTCTTCGCCTTCGCGCGCCGCCCTGGTGGTGATGGCTCCCGCATCGGAGCCCACGTGTGGCTCGGTGAGGCAGAAACAGCCGAGCTTCGCGCCGGAGGCCAGCGGCGTGAGATAACGCTCCTTCTGCGCGTCACTGCCGAACGCAAGGATCGGCCCGCAGACGACGGAATTCTGGACGCTCACGATGGTCGAGGTGGCGCCGTCGCCGGCCGCAATCTCCTCGAGTGCGACTGCGAGCGATACGTAGTCGAGCCCCGCGCCGCCGAAGCGCTCCGGCACCACGATGCCGTACACGCCGAGACGGCCAAGCTCCGAGAGCGCCTGGCGCGGGAAGATGTGCCCGCGATCCCATTCCGCGGCGAAGGGCGCTAGTCGCTCGCGCGCGAAGGCGCGCATGGTGTCGCGGATCATCTGCTGCGACTCATTTAACAGCATGGGTCAACAGATGCGTCAGTCGCGCAGGTGCGCGGCGTCGATCGGCACCGCGTCATTTGCGGGTTTCGAAGGCGAGCCGCACCGCAATGCCCGCGAACACTGCGCCCAGCACCCAGCGCTGCAGCACCGACCAGAACGGGCGTAGCGCGAGCCACGTCGCGATGTGCGCGGCGGCGAGCACGAAGCACAGATCGCTCACGATACCGATCCCGATCTGCAGCAACCCCAGGACGAGGCTCTGGACGAAGACGCTGCCGCGGGACGCGTCGATGAACTGCGGCAGCAGCGCCAGGTAGAACAGCGCGATCTTGGGATTCAGGATGCTGGTGAAAAGGCCCAGGCGAAACAGCCGCCCCGGCGGATCCTCAGGCAGCGATCGCGGCGCGAACACGCTCCCCCCGCCGGGCTTGACGGCACCCCAGGCGAGCCAAAGCAGATACGCGGCGCCGGCGTAGCGCAGCAGGTCGTAGAGCAAGGGAATGGTGAGGAAGATCGCCGAGAGCCCCAGCGCGGCGGCGAGCACATGGAAGACAAAGCCGAGTGAGGTTCCCGCCAGCGACACGACGCCGGCGCGTCGACCCTGGCACAGCGTCCGCGAGATGAGATAGAGCAGGTTCGGTCCCGGCGTCAGCGCCAGCAGCACGCTCGCCATCGCGAACAACGCGAGATTTTCCAGCGAAGGCATCACGGGCGCGACGCAGTCGCGGTCAAGGGTGTACCCCCACGCTTGCGGCTGCCGCCGCTGCGCTGCCCCCGGAGGGGGCCGAGTGCCGCGGCTCCATGCCGGCCTGCGCCGGCATGGACGGCACGAGGAGGCGTTGCGTCTCGCAACGCCGCGGCCTGCAAGGCCACCCGCGCCTTGGCCCTGCGGCGCTCATGCCGCGTAACCCAGTTCGCGCACGAGCGGACCTGCCGCGTCTTCGAGCACGCGGCGCTCGGCGGCGGTCATCTCGCGCCGCCAGACCTGGAGCCGGTCGGCATCCGGCGCGCGGGTCAGGTTGGCGTGAATGTCTGTGCGCTGCTCACGCTCGATCATGTGGCCGCGGGCATGCCGGCGGCCCTGCAACCGCTCGATGCGGGCCGCGCCGCGCTCGCGGTAGTCGAGCATCACCGGATCCCAGGGCAACGAGACAAAGCCGCACACGCGCTTCAGCTCGCGCTCGGGGTGGAGCACCAGATCCTCGAAGCGCACTTCGAAGTAGCGACGGACGAGGCCCGACGCGCGCCGGCCCGCCTCGACGTGTTTTTTCCATTCTTCCCCGAGCACGCGGAAGTCCTGGCCGGGAGCGAACCAGGTCTTGCGCCACGAGAGCGCGGTATCGCCCGGATCGCGGATGACATGAATGAAGTGCGCCTCCGGCAACAGCGCGGCGATAAGCGGCATCATGAAGACGTAAGCCGGCGTCTTCTCACCGTAGCGCGGCTTGCGCTGGCCCTCCGCGTACATGGCGTAGAAAGTGCGCAACCCCGCGGACACCGTGAACGGCTCGATCGCCTCGAGGCGCTGCCAGAATGCGTCCTTGTCCAGGCCGAAATCCGACCAGTTGGAAACTGTGATCCGGTCCGCGGTCACGACGTCGAAAAAGCTGCGACGGACGACGTCGGAGGATCCATACAGCCAGGCGACCGGGCCGAGGAACGACGTCTCCGGCGGAACCGCGAGGTCGGGATGGCTGTCGAGCATTACCGCCAGCAACGACGTGCCGGACCGCGGGCAACCGACGACGACCGGCAGCGGCTGGCGCCGTGGCGGGGCCGCGGCGATCGCGGGCGCGGCGGCCACATGCGGCGGCGGGGCGCCCGCCACGGCGAATGACGGCGATTCGAAGACGATCTTGCCGGCCATCGTACTCGCGTCAAACCAGTTCGATCGCCATAGCGGTCGCTTCGCCGCCGCCGATGCAGAGGCTGGCGATCCCGCGTCTCTTACCCGCCTTGCGCAGCGCGCCGAGCAGCGTGACGACGATACGTGCGCCGGACGCGCCGATCGGATGGCCTAGGGCGCAGGCCCCCCCGTGCACGTTGACCTTCTCCGGGGGCAGCGCGAACTCTTTCATCGCCGCCATCGTGACGACGGCAAATGCCTCGTTGATCTCATACAGATCGACGTCGGCGGGCTCCCAGCCGAGCTTCGCATAGAGCTTCTGCATGGCGCCGACAGGCGCGGTGGTGAACCAGCTGGGCTCCTGCGCGTGCGTCGCGTGATCGAGGATCAGCGCCAGCGGTCGCAAGCCCTTGCGCTCGGCAAGCGAGCGGCGCATGAGCACCAGCGCGGCGGCGCCGTCCGAAATCGAGCTGGAATTGGCCGCCGTCACCGTGCCGTCCTTGCGGAACGCCGGCTTGAGCGTCGGGATCTTGTCGGGGCTCGCCTTCGCCGGCTGCTCGTCGCGATCGATCACGACATCGCCTTTCCTGCCGGGAACCGTCACCGGCGCGATCTCCCAGCTGAACGTGCCGTCGTCGTTCGCGCTCCGCGCGCGAGCGAGCGAGCGCAGCGCGAACTCATCCTGCTGCTCGCGCGTGAATTGATACTTCTCGGCGCACGCTTCGGCGAACGTGCCCATGAGCTTGCCCTTGTCGTATGCATCCTCGAGGCCGTCCAAGAACATGTGGTCGTACACCGTCCCGTGGCCCATGCGCATGCCGCTGCGTGCCTTGGGCAAGAGATACGGGGCGTTGGTCATGCTCTCCATGCCGCCGGCGACGATGATCTCCGCGCTGCCGGAGACGAGCCGGTCGTGCGCGAGCATCGCCGCCTCCATCGCCGAGCCGCACATCTTGTTCACCGTCGTGCACGCGGTAGCGAGCGGCAGACGCGCTTTCAGCGCGGCCTGGCGCGCCGGCGCCTGGCCCTGTCCCGCGGGAAGGACGCAGCCCATGATCACCTGGTCGACCGTGGCGGGGTCGATACCCGCGCGCTCGACGGCCGCCTGGATCGCGACGCCACCGAGGTCGCTGGCCGCTAAGGTCGCGAAGTCGCCCTGGAAGCCGCCGATCGGCGTCCGTGCGGCGCCGACAATGGCGATGGGGTCGTTATGCATGGGCCTCGGTGTCGTCGTTTCGAGCGGCCGCGCTACCCGGGCCTTCCTACTCGCCCGCCGCCGGCGACGCACTCGCCGGCTTGCGCGCGCGCCGCGGCCGGCGCACCAGCTCGCCGCCGCAATTCGGGCAGACGCCGTTCAGCGTGTTCGCACAGGTCGCGCAGAACGTGCACTCGTAGCTGCAGATGTACGCGGTGTCGTCGTCGGGAGCGAGCGGCCACGCGCAGCGTTCGCAGCGCTCGCGCATCTCCAGAGCCATGTTCCTTCTCCCGCTATTTCGTTTCGTTGAACAACTCGCGGCCGATCAGAATCCGGCGGATCTCCGAAGTTCCTTGGGCAATCTGGCCTCGGCCGCCGCTGTGCGGCTTAACATTCGCCTCGCTCATGTTAGCCTCGTCCGATCGGCCCGCGGTCCTATTTCGTTTCGTTGAACAACTCGCGGCCGATCAGCATCCGGCGGATCTCCGAAGTTCCCGCGCCGATCTCGTACAGCTTCGCATCGCGCCACAGCCGGCCGGTCGCGAACTCGTTCATGTAGCCGTTACCGCCCAGCGCCTGGATCGCCTCGCCGGCCATCCAGGTCGCCTTTTCCGCTGCATAGAGTATCGCGCCGGCCGCGTCCTTGCGCATCGTCTCGCCCCGATCACAGGCCTGGCCGACCGCGTATACGTACGCCTTGCACGCGTTCATCGTTGTATACATATCGGCGATCTTGCCCTGCATCAACTGAAACTCGCCGATCGGCGACCCGAACTGCTGTCGCTCGTGGACATAGGGCAGGACGACGTCCATGCACGCCGCCATGATGCCCAGCGGCCCGCCCGCGAGCACGGCACGCTCGTAGTCGAGACCGCTCATCAGCACGTTGACCCCGCGCCCTTCCTGAGAGAGTACGTTCTCCGCCGGCAACTCGCAATCCTCGAACACCAGCTCGCAGGTGTTGGACCCGCGCATGCCGAGCTTGTCGAGCTTCTGCGCGGTCGAAAAGCCCGTCATGCCCTTCTCGACCAGGAACGCCGTGATCCCACGCGGTCCCGCCTGGAGGTCAGTCTTGGCGTAGACGACCAGCGTGTCGGCGTCGGGACCATTAGTGATCCACATCTTGCTGCCGTTGAGGATGTACCGGTCGCCCTTCCGGTCCGCCCGCAGGCGCATCGAGACGACGTCGGAGCCGGATCCCGCCTCGCTCATCGCCAGCGCCCCCACGTGCTCGCCGGAGACGAGCTTGGGCAGATACTTCGCTTTCTGCTTTGCGTTGCCGTTGCGCCGGATCTGATTGACGCAGAGGTTCGAATGCGCCCCGTAGGACAGGCCGACGGAGCCGGAGGCACGGCTGATTTCCTCCATCGCGACGATGTGCGCCAGATAGCCCATGTTGGTGCCGCCGTACTCCTCCTCGACCGTGATCCCGAGCAAACCGAGCTCGCCCATCTTGCGCCACAGGTCCGGCGGAAACTGATTGCTGCGGTCGATGTCCGCGGCGCGCGGCGCGATCTCGGCCGCGGCGAACTGCTGCACCGTCTCGCGCAGCATGGCGACGGTCTCGCCGAGATGGAAGTTCAGCGCGGGGAAATCGAGCATCGCGTGCCTCTCTTCGCCTACGCGTCCGGCTTGCCGGCCAGCACGATGAGCGTCTGCTGCATGATGGCGCAGAGCGTGCGCTTTCCGCCGGCTTCGGCGTAGACCTCGCCGCGCGTGATCGCGAGCGTCCGGCCCGCCTTGACGACCTCGGCTTGCGCGACCAGGCGTTCGCCTGCCGCGGGCGCGAGCAGGTTGAGCTTGTATTCGACCGTCAGCACGCTGGCATCGCTGGGAAAGAGCGTGAAGCCGGCGTAGCCGCCGGCCGAGTCGACGATGGCGCCGACGATACCGGCGTGCACATAACCGTGCTGCTGCGTGAGGTCCTCGCGGCACGGGAGCTCGATCGCGCAATAGCCCGCCCGAACTTCGGCCAGCCGCGCGCCGAGCAGACGCATCGCGCCCTGTCGAGCGAAGCTTTCCCGGACCCGCGTTTCATAGTTGGGATCCAGCGGCGTGAATGCGGGCTCGGTGGCCGCGGCAGCGGGTCGTGAGGACATTGTCGGCTCCGGCACTCGAAAGCGAAGCGGCGATTTTAGTTGACGTTTACGTAAACGTCAATACAACCAATCCGGCAATCGATCTCAACCCTCAGACGCCGGGCGCCGACCCCTGACCCGCACCGCCGTCCGCGCCCTGGCGCAGCCGCTTCCGGCACTGCCGCTCCAGCGACTCGATCTCGGAGAGGACGATCGCAATGTCCTCCTGCTGCTGCCTCAACATTGCCCGCCGCTCCGCGAGCACCTGGAGGAATTGCACGAGTTGCGGCCGCTCGCTGCGCGTGGTGTCGTAGAGATCGAGCAACTCGCGGATCTCTGACAACGACAACCCGAGCCGCTTGCCGCGCAGGATCAGCTTGATGCGTACCCGCTCGCGCTCGCCATAGATCCGGCTCCGGCCGCTGCGGCGCGGCGCCAGGAGGCCCTCGTCTTCGTAAAAGCGGATCGCACGCGTGGTCAGGGTAAATTCCCTGGCGAGGTCCGAGATGCTGTAGGTGACGGAATCGGCGCGGGACGGCATGCGGCGATGAGCGCGGGAAACGACAGCCAACCGAGTCAAGATACCACAAACGTCCTCGGCTCCCGACTTGACATGCCCGGACGATTCGATGAGGATGCTGCGTCGCACCATCATGCTCCTGCAGTGCCCCAAAACCACGCGCCGGCGCCAAGCCGGTGCGGCGCCTCATGAACGCATCGCTCCCCGCCGCAGCCAGCGCCTTGGATTATCCCTGGCCGGAAGCACCGGT
>JBGPYP010000295.1:0-3429 GCA_041493285.1 Casimicrobiaceae bacterium | reverse complement strand
CCCCGCACGGTTGCGACGGAGGCTTTCCGGGATGAGCTGCGAGAAGCGAGGCGAAGCCAATGGCTCGCCCCCCTTGGCGAGCCGAGCGACAAAGCAGATCGCCCGGAAAGCCCCGTCCCATCCGGGTTGCGGCAAAATATGGCGCCTGCTTCGTCGCGCTCCTCGGCATCGTAGGCAAAGCTACGACCTTCGTCGCGCGCCTCGCATTCATCCACATTTTGCCCGCAACGCAATCCGCGTGGGGCTCGTTCAGAGGTTCCTAGGGCACGTATGCTACCTGAAGTCGAGCCGTTCCGAGCGCATAGTACGGGATGGCTGTGGGCCCTCCACGCGCTACTCGCGTAGCGGCGGCGCTGTATGCGTCGTCGATCTTGTAATTCTGCGTCGCGCGGCCTCGCGTCACGCGGGACGCGCGGCAAGCTCGTGATTGACGACGAAATAATCCGGCGGTGGCGGTCCCCAGACGTAGAACGAATCCGCCAGCGGGTGGTCGGCGGCCTGCCACTCGAGGTCGGCCGGAATGAAGTCGATGCCGGCGGAGTATTCGGCGAAGCTGCCCCACGGGTCGCGGACGTAACGGAAGTAGTTGGAGCCGATCACGTGGCGGCCCACGCCCCAGCCCTCCGTGTAGCCTTGCGCGGCCATCTGCTCCATCCCCAGGCCGACCTCGTCGACGTCGGGAACGACCCAGCTCGAATGATGCAACCCGGGCCCTTCGGACTTGGCGAACGCCAGCATGTGGTGGTCGCTCGAATGCGCGCCGTGCAGGAACGCGATGATGTCGGCCGAGCGATCGGACAGGCGCAGGCCGACGCTCTCACTGTAGAAGCGCGCCGAACGCAACACGTCGGAACTGAACAGCAGGATGTGCGACAGCCGTCGCGGCCGCACCATGCCGGCGGTCGAACGGCTCGGCGCCGCGCCCTTCCCCGGCGGGACCACCCGCGGCGCGCTCGGCTCCCTCGTGTCGGGCGAAACCTTCGTTGCGACGAGCAACTGAACCGCCGTCCCGTCAGGATCGCGGAACCAGATGCCGGGCTCGTCGGCGAGCGGATGCGGCTCGACGTGCTGGATGCCGAGGCTGTCCAGACGCCGGTTGAGCGCCTCGAGGTCCTCCGGGTACGCCGCAAAGCTCAGGTATTGCAGCTTCTTCGGCCCGGCGGCGCGATAAATGGATCCCCAACGATGCGGATGGCCGAAGGCGTAGAGGTCGATGCGCTCCCCGTCGCGCCGCACGTCGAGCCCGAACGTCGTATAGAACCGCCCCGCCTCGTCCAGGTCGGGGACCGTGAACACGAAGCGATGCAGCGAATGCACCGCGGTGACGCCGGTGCGCCGCGGCAGAGATGTCGAAAGCCGCTCCATGGGATTCCTCCTGCGGTCCGGCTTTGAGTCGCTGCCGCCCGATCGATGCGCCCTATTATGACCACTTTCCGGGGTTCTGCAAAAGGAGCCGGTCGAGCAAGGGCCGACAACTCTGCACGAGAAATTCGCTCGAGTGTGCCGGAGGGCCCTCGCCACGGGCTCGCGCCCGCCTCAACATACTGCGTGCGTGAATTGGCGCAGAGTCCTGCAGAAATCCTGCGTGCTTAGGGCACCCGGCCCTCAACCCTGCAGGACGTAGGTTCCGGGTGCGTCGCCGAGCGGCGCGTAGCCGGCCAAGCCCAGCGTCGGCGGCGACACGGCGGCGCCGGAGTGCGCCGCGAGCCACGCCGCCCACTCCGGCCACCACGAACCATTCTTCAGCGACGCGGCCGCCGTCCACACGTCGGGATCGTCGTAGTGCCCTTCGGCCTTCCGGGTCGCGACGCGATAATGGCGATGCGGATGGCCCGGCTCGGAGACGATCCCCGCATTGTGCCCACCGCTGGTGAGAACGAACGTGATCTCGGTGTCGGTGAGCAGGTGCAGCTTGTACACCGAGCGCCACGGCGCGACGTGGTCCGTTTCGGTCCCGACCGCGAAGGTCGGCGTGCGAATGTCCGACAGCGCGACCGGATGTTCGCCGGCGACATACCGACCCTCCGCCAGGTCGTTGTTGAGGAAGATCCGGCGCAGATACTCGACGTGCATGCGGTAGGGCATGCGCGTCGCGTCGGCGTTCCAAGCCAAGAGATCGGTCATCGGCGCGCGCTCGCCGAGCAGGTACTCGCGTACCATGCGTGACCAGACCAGATCGTTCGAGCGCAGCAGCTGGAACGCGCCTGCCATCTGCCGCGTCTCGAGGAAGCCCTGCTCCCACATCGTGTCCTCGAGGAACGCGAGCTGGCTCTCGTTGATGAAGAGCATCAGCTCGCCGGCCTCGGTGAAGTCGGTCTGCGCCGCGAGGAAGCTGGTCGTCGCCAGGCGCGAGTCGTTGTCGCGCGCCATCGCCGCTGCGGCGATGGCCAGCAGCGTGCCGCCGATGCAATAGCCGACCGCGTGCACCTTGCGCTCCGGCACGATCGCCCTCGCCGCGTCGAGCGCTGCCATCACCCCCAGCGTCCGGTAGTCGTCGAACGTCAGGTCGCGATCCTCGGGGCCCGGGTTCTTCCAGGAGATCATGAATACCGTGAAGCCCTGCCCGGTGAGGTACTTGACCATCGAGTTCGCCGGGCTGAGGTCGAGGATGTAGTACTTCATGATCCATGCCGGCACGATCAGCACCGGCTCGGGTCGCACCTTGTCGGTCGCGGGTGCGTACTGGATCAGCTCGATGAGGCGGTTCCGGTACACGACCTTGCCCGGCGTCACTGCGACCTCGCGCCCGACCTGGAACGCTTCTGCCCCGACCGGCCTCTTGCCACCGACCGCGCGATCCCAGTCCTCGACGAAGTTCTGCGCGCCGCGAACGAGGTTCATGCCGTATTCCTGCTGCGTCTTGCGCCAGATCTCGGGATTGGTGAACGGCGAGTTCGACGGTGAGAACACGTCGAGAAATTGGCGCGTCGTGAACGCGACCATGTCCTCGTGCTGGCGCGTGACGCCGCGGACGCCGGTCACCGCGTTATGCCACCACTGCTGGGTCAGGAGGAACGCCTGGTACATCAGGTCGAACGGCGGCTGCTGCCACGCAGGGTCGTCGAACCTCCGGTCCTGCGGCAGCGGCACGATGCACGGCTCGACGTCCTCCTGCAGCGCGCGTCTGGCCGCATGCCTCGCCAAGCGCAGCGCTTTCTTCCATGCCTTCTCGACCAGCTGCGACCGCTTGCCCGGCAAGAACGCCAGGTGCGAGGCCCAGTCCAGATAGGCGTCGGCGAGCGCGATCGGCGAGAGTCCCGCGGTAAAGCGCGCCGTCGCGGCGTGGATCGAGCGGTCGACCACGTCAGCGAATGCCGTCGACGCGTACGAATCGCGCATGAACGAGGGATCCTGCCCGAGCGAGGCCGCCGGACCGGGCTGCGGGGCATCCGAGCGCGGCGTTTTCCTCGGCGTTTTTGTATTCGGCCT
>JBGPYP010000340.1:0-2808 GCA_041493285.1 Casimicrobiaceae bacterium | reverse complement strand
GGGACGGGGGGCGACGCGTCGCAGACGTTCAACATCTCGACCGCGGCGATGTTCGTCGCCGCCGGCGCGGGCGCCCGCGTCGCCAAGCACGGCAACCGCTCGGTGTCGTCGAAATCCGGGAGTGCCGACGTGCTCGAGGCGCTGGGCGCGAACATCATGCTCACCCCAGCGCAGGTCGCCCGGTGCATCGCCGACACCGACGTCGGCTTCATGTTCGCACCGAGCCATCACGGCGCGATGAAACACGCCGCGCCGGTGCGCAAGGAACTGGGCGTGCGCACGATCTTCAACATCCTGGGGCCGCTCACCAACCCCGCCGGCGCGGGGAACCAGCTGGTCGGTGTCTTCCACCCCGATCTGGTCGGCATTCACGTGCGCGTGCTGCAGCGCCTCGGCGGCAAGCACGTCCTCGTCGTTTACGGCAAGGACGGCATGGACGAAGTCTCGCTGGGCGCGGCGACGATGGTCGGCGAGCTCAAGGACGGCGAGGTGCGCGAGTACGAGATCCATCCCGAGGACTTCGGCCTGCACATGAAGTCGAACCGGGGACTGAAGGTGAGCGGCGCGGCCGAATCGAAGGAGATGGTCCTCGAGGCGCTCTCCAACGTCGAGGGCACGCCGCGCGAAATCGTCGTGTTCAACGCCGGCGCTGCACTCTACGCCGCGGGCGTGGCGGTGTCGATCGCGGACGGCATCGTGCGGGCGCGCGAATCGATCGCGTCGGGCGCGGCGAAAAAGAAGCTCGATGCGTTCGTCGCGACCACCCAGAAGCTCGGGAAGTAAGGGTAAATAGGGTCAGAGACGACTTTGCGACGCCACCGAATGCAGCCAAATGATTGCTCGCGGGAAAGTCGTCTCTGACCCTACAGTCGATCTACGCTCGCCGGCGGCCGGCGATCTACCCCGGCTCGGCGAATGGAACGCGGCGCTCATCCGCGACGAGGGCCACGACAACGCAATGTCCGCGCAAGAGCTGACCGACCGCATCCGCGAGTGGCTCGCCGGAGAATATCGCGCCCGCATCTTTGTCAACGACCGCGCCGACGCGGGCTACGCGCTCTATCGCGACCTGCCCGAGTTCGTGCATCTGCGCCAGTTCTTCGTCGTGCCGGACTGCCGGCGCCGCGGCGTCGGCGCGGCGGCATTGCGCGCGTTGCGAGAGCGCGAATTTCCGCGGGGGAAGCGCATCGTCGTCGAGGCGATGGCCTGGAACGTGCAAGCGCTCGCCTTCTGGCGCACCAACGGCTTCGGCGATCGTTACGTCGGGCTGCAGGCGCCGCCACCGGATGGAATGCTGCGATCGTGAACGGCGCAACGCCCGCTGCCGGCGATATCCTCGCCCGGATCCTCTCGACCAAGGCGAAAGAGGTGGCCGGGGCGCGCGCGGCCAAGCCGTTCGATACGCTGCGCGGCGAGGCGCGCTCCGCGCCGCCTGTCCGCGACTTCGTCGGCGCCCTTCGGGACAGGATCGCGGCAGGCGCCGCAGGCGTCGTTGCGGAGATCAAGAAGGCGAGCCCCAGCCGCGGCGTGCTACGGCCGATTTTCGATCCGGCCGCGATCGCGCCACGCTACGAAGCGGGCGGGGCGGCGTGCATCTCGGTACTGACGGACAGGGATTATTTTCAGGGCGCGCCCGAGCATCTCGCGGCCGCTCGCGCGGCGTGCACGCTGCCGGTACTGCGCAAGGATTTCATCGTCGACGAATACCAGGTCTTCGAATCGCGCGCGCTCGGTGCGGACTGCATCCTCCTCATCGTCGCCGCGCTCGATGACGCGCGGCTCGCTGCGCTGGAGACGACGGCCGGTGAGCTTGGCATGGCCGTGCTCGCCGAAGTCCACGACGCGGCCGAGCTCGAGCGCGCGTTGCGCCTGGCGACGCCGCTCATCGGGATCAACAACCGCGATCTGCGCACGTTCGACGTCGCACTGAAGACGACACTCGATCTCGCCCCGCGCGTTCCGCGCGAGCGGCTGGTCGTGACCGAGAGCGGCGTCCTCGCGCCTGCGGACGTCGCGCGCATGCGCGCGGCCGGCGTGCACGCGTTCCTGGTCGGCGAGGCTTTCATGCGCGCAGCCGATCCGGGCGCCGCGCTGCGCGCACTGTTTGGCTGAGCGCGGCCCTTCGAGGGCGCCGGTTTGGTATCATTGCCGCCCGGTTGTCGCCAAGCGTAGTTGGCAGGGTTCGCCGTCCGTCGTGAGCTTGTCGAAGGGCGACGGCAAGCGGGCTCATTCGGTCGTTGACTGTCCGTTCGCGGTTCGACAGGCTGACGGCGAGCGGTTCTCAGCAAGGGTAGTCAGGTGTCGGCGATCGCCGTCGAGAACATCAGCAAGCACTGGACGACTGCCGAAGGCCAGGTCCGCGCGGTGGACGGCCTCTCCTTTTCGCTCGACGAGGGCACGCTCAATGTACTCCTCGGGCCCTCGGGCTGCGGCAAGTCGACGACGCTGCGCTTGATCGCCGGCCTCGAGCCGGCCGATCAGGGCCGCATATTCATCGGCGGCCGCGACGTGACCCGCCGGCCGCCCGCGCAGCGGAACATCTCGATGGTGTTCCAGTCCTACGCGCTGTTTCCGCATCTTTCGGTCGCCGAGAACATCGTCTTCGGTCTCTTGGTGCGCATGGTCGCCGACGCCGTGCGCGCGGCGCGCCTGAATCGAGAGCTACAGGACGATGACGGCTTTGGGCTTGCGCGATACCATCGTCGCCATCGGACTGCCGTACATGGCGAGCGCGTTCGGCATCTTCCTGCTCCGGCAGCCGTTCAAGACCGTGCCCGCCGAGCTCGACGAGGCCGCACGGGTCGAAGG
>JBGPYP010000041.1:0-13110 GCA_041493285.1 Casimicrobiaceae bacterium | reverse complement strand
GGGGCTCATTGGCCACTGAGCGGGCGATCTGCTTTGTCGCTCGGCTTGCAAAGGGGCCGAGCCATTCGCTTCGCCTCGCTTCGCGGAGCTCATCCCGGAAAGCCGCCGTCGCAACCGTGCGGGACTTGTTCAGAGGTTCCCTAATGGACCGCCTGCTCGAAAAGATCAACGACCCGTCCGACCTGCGCCGGCTCGACGAGGCCGAGTTGCCGCAGCTCGCGCGCGAGCTGCGCGAGTTCATTATTGCGTCGGTCAGCCGGACCGGCGGCCATTTGTCCTCGAATCTCGGTACCGTGGAGCTGGCGATAGCCTTGCACTACGTCTTCGACACGCCGCGCGATCGCCTGGTCTGGGACGTCGGCCATCAGACCTACGCGCACAAGATTCTCACCGGCCGGCGCGAAGGCATGGCCAAGCTGCGGCAGTGGGGCGGCATCGCGGGATTTCCGCGCCGCGTCGAGAGCGAGTACGACACCTTCGGCACCGCGCACTCCTCGACCTCGATCTCGGCCGCGCTCGGCATGGCGATCGCCGCCAAGCGCAAGGGGGAAAAGCGCGCGGTCGTCGCGGTGATCGGCGACGGAGCGATGAGCGCGGGCATGGCCTTCGAGGCGATGAACAACGCCGGCACCGCCGAGGCCGATTTGCTGGTGATCCTGAACGACAACGACATGTCGATCTCGGAGCCGGTCGGTGCGTTCAACAACTATCTCGCGCGACTGCTCTCCGGTCGCGTCTACAACACCGTGCGCCGCGGCAGCAAGGAAGTGCTGTCCAGGCTGCCGCCGGTCAAGGAACTGGCCAAGCGCTGGGAAGAGCACATGAAGGGCATGGTGCTTCCCGGCACGCTGTTCGAGGAGTTCGGCTTCAACTACATCGGCCCGATCGACGGCCACGACCTCGACACGCTGGTGAAGACGCTCTCGAACGTCAAGCAGCTTTCCGGGCCGCAACTGCTGCACGTGATGACAGGCAAGGGGCACGGCTACGCCAGGGCCGAAGAGGACCCGATCCTCTATCACGGCGTGACCAAGTTCGATCCCGCCGTTGGCATCGTGCCCAAGCCGCCGGGGAAGCCATCGTATACGCAGGTGTTCGGCGACTGGTTGTGCGACATGGCGGCGCGCGACGTGCGGCTGATCGGCATCACGCCGGCGATGCGCGAAGGCTCGGGTCTGGTGCGCTTCTCGCAGGAATACCCCGATCGCTACTTCGACGTCGGCATCGCCGAACAGCATGCGGTCACCTTCGCGGCAGGCCTCGCCTGCGAGGGCATGAAGCCGGTCGTCGCGATCTACTCGACGTTCCTGCAGCGCGCGTACGACCAGCTGATTCACGACGTCGTGCTGCAGAATCTGCCGGTGGTGTTCGCCATCGATCGCGCCGGTATCGTCGGCGCCGACGGCCCGACGCACGCGGGGAGCTTCGATCTCACCTACCTGCGCTGCCTGCCCAACACGACCGTGATGACGCCCGCCGACGAGCGCGAATGCCGGCAGATGCTGACTACCGCATTCATGCTCGACACGCCCGCCGCCGTACGCTATCCCCGCGGCGCGGGGCCGGGTGTGGCGATCGAGCGCGAACTCACGGCACTCCCGGTCGGCAAGGGCGAGATCCGCCGCGATTCCAAGCGGCATCGCATTGCGATCCTGGCCTTCGGCAGCATGCTGCACCCGGCGCTCGCCGCGGCGGAAGAGATCGACGCGACGGTCGCCAACATGCGTTTCGTCAAGCCGCTCGACACCGAGCTGGTCGCGTATCTCGCGCGGACGCACGAAGCGCTGGTGACCGTCGAAGAGAACGTCGTCGCCGGCGGCGCGGGCAGCGCGGTGGCGGAAGCGCTGGCTGCCGAGAAAGTCACCGTCCCCATCCTGCATCTCGGACTGCCGGACGAATTCATCGATCACGGCGATCCGGCAGTCCTGCTCGCGCGTTGCGGACTCGATGCGAAGGGCATCGCCGCGTCGATCGTCGAGCGCTTCGGTGCACGGCGCGGGGACGCGCCTGCGCCGGCGGTGGTGGTCAATATTGCCAAGCCGGCGGCGTAGCGAAATCAGCTGCGCCTGACGCCTACCTTCGCCGGCCTCGGGTACTCGACCAGCTTCGCCGCCTTGCGCTCGAAGGCGTCGCGCCGCGAGAGCAATCGCTTCTGTCCGCTCGAGATGAGCTTGTAGTGCCGCAGCGCGGCCAGGCGTGCGTTGGTTTCGTCGCACGCGTTCTCTTTGGTGACCCATAACGCGGGATCGATCCGCCGCAGGTCGAACGCTCCGGAATAACTCCGCAGCGTCTTGCGGCCGCGCTTGTCGAAATACTCGTGGAAGTACGACAGCGCCAGCTCGCGCAGGGTCCGGTAGATCGGATCGCGGTAGCGCAGCTGCGCGCCGTTGCTCTTGGAGACCGCGCCCCAATTGCCCCCGCGCCGAAACAGAGCGAGCACATGCGGGTAATCGCAGGGATCGCAGTCCATGTGCATGACCAGCGGCGGCTCGCCGTGAATCCAGAGTGTGCAAGCAGCGACCAACGCCGCTTCGATGCAATGCGCGCGGCGCTGCCGCAGGACTTCGCGCACCGACAGGATCGTCTCGCCGCCGATCTCGTGATTGATAGGGATCGCGTTTAGAAACGCCTGAATCTTGGGCGGCGTGTCCAGGCGCCGCAGGATCGCGAATTCGGCGCGTGTGAAGCCCAGATCCTCGCGGCGGGCGATCCGCTTGCGGGGGCTGACAGGCATGCGTCGGGATCATACGCCGTGACCGTACCGGCGGCGCCGCTTGCGACCCTGCGACAAAGGTGGGTACGATGCGCTTTTGCGCACCGACCACTGCGCGGGATTCGTCGCCGCATTGCGCCGCCCTGACATGCTCCCTCTCGACAGCCATCCTTCCGGCCGCCATTTCCTGCAGATCCCGGGGCCGACCAACGTCCCCGACCGCGTGCTGCGCGCGATCGATCAGCCGACGATCGATCACCGGGGCCCGGAATTCGCCGCGCTGACCAAGGCCGTGCTGGCGGGCATGAAGAAGATCTTCAAGACCGACGCCGACGTCGTCGTCTACCCGGCCTCCGGCACCGGCGCATGGGAAGCCGCCCTGGTCAACACGCTCTCGCCCGGAGATCGCGTACTCATGGCCGAGACGGGACACTTCGCCGCGTTGTGGAAGCGATTAGCGGACCGCCTCGGGTTGGCAGTGACGCTCCTGCCAGGCGACTGGCGGCACGGTGTCGTCGCCGGAGAGATCGAGGAGGCGCTGCGCGCGGACGCCCAGCACGCGCTCAAGGCCGTGTGCGTGGTCCACAACGAGACCTCGACCGGTGTGACCAGTCGCATTCCGGAGGGGCGCGCGGCGATCGATCGAGCCGGACATCCGGCGCTGTTCATGGTCGACACGATCTCGTCGCTGGCGTCGATCGATTACCGCCACGACGAGTGGCGCGTCGACGTCACGGTCGGAGGCTCGCAGAAGGGGCTGATGCTGCCTCCGGGTTTGTCGTTCAACGCGATCAGCGCCAAGGCGCTCGCGGCGTCGAAGCACGCGAAGCTGCCGCGGTCGTACTGGGACTGGAACGACATGCTGTCGAGCAACGCCTCGGGGTTCTTCCCGTACACGCCGGCGACCAATCTGCTGTACGGCTTGCACGAGGCGCTCGACATGCTGTTAAGCGAAGGGCTGGACCGCGTGTTCGCACGCCACGACCGGCTCGCGGAGGCAACGCGATGCGCGGTGCGCGCGTGGGGCCTGGAGATTCTCTGCACCGATCCGACGGAGTACAGCTCGACCCTCACGGGAGTCATGATGCCCTCGGGGCACAGCGCCGATACGTTCCGCAAGATCGTGCTCGATCGTTTCGACATGTCGCTCGGACAGGGGCTCGGCAAGCTCGCCGGCAAAGTCTTCCGCATCGGCCACTTGGGCTATTTCAACGATCTCATGCTCTGCGGCACGCTCGCGGGAGTCGAGATGGGGCTTGTGCTCGCCGCGGTTCCGCATCGCAAGGGCGGCGCACAGGCGGCAATGGACTATCTCGCGGAGACGGCGGCGGCGGAGCTGGCGCGGGCAGCGTAGAGAAGATCGCCGTTCGCGCCGACGCGGCCCGGGTGTCGTCTTTTTCGAACGACACCTCCATCCCGCTTGCAAAGGGATAGCGCGAACTGACGTGTTGTCAGATAACCACGAACTTTTCAAAAGGAGGTCAAGCATGAACACCGCCAACGCGGCCGCAGCCAGACGTGGCCGTCATATGCTGCTGCATTCGCTGATCGTTGCGCTATCGGGCTCCACGCTGTTCCTGCTCGCTGCGGCACCTGCGTACGCGCAACTCGAAATCAAGCTCGGTCATGTTGGCGAGCCCGGATCGCTGTTCCAGAAGAGCGCCGACGAATTCGCCAAGCGTGCGAACGCGAAGCTCTCCGGCAAGGCCAAGGTCGTCACCTACGGCTCGAGCCAGCTCGGCAGCGACGAGGAGCTGATCCAGAAGCTCAAGCTCGGCACGGTGGACATGGCCCTGCCTTCGACCGTGATGAGCACGCAGGTGGACCTGTTCGGGATCTTCGATCTGCCGTACCTGGTGAAGGATCGCGCACACATGGGCCGCATCGAGAAGGAGATCTTCTGGTCCAAGCTCGAGCCTGAGGCCGAGAAGAAGGGACTCAAGGTCGTGGCGGTGTGGGAGAACGGATTTCGCCAGATCACCAACAGCAAGCGCCCGATCAAGGTCCCGGCCGATCTCGCCGGGATCAAGCTGCGCGTGCCGGGAGGCAAGTGGCGCGTGAAGATGTTCCAGGCCTACGGCGCGAATCCGAGCCCGATGAAATTCTCCGAGGTGTTCACCGCGCTGCAGACCGGCGTCATGGACGGCGAGGAGAACCCGTTCACGCAGATCTATTCGGCGAAGTTCCAGGAAGTGCAGAAGTACCTGTCGCTGTCCGGCCACGTCTATACGCCGGCGTATCTCACGGTGGGTAGCACACGCTGGAACACGCTGCCTGCCGATGTCCGCAAGGTGCTCGAGGACACGGCGAGAGAGACGCAAACCTACGTCTACCAGGCCGCGGCGAAAGACGACGAAGACCTACTCGGCAAGCTCAAGCAAGCGGGGATGCAGGTGAACGAGGTCGACAAGGACGCATTCGTCGCGGCGAGCAAGCCGATCTACGAGGAGTTCAGCAAGGAAGTGCCGGGAGCCAAGGAGGTGATCGATCGCGCGGTAGCACTCGGCAAGTGAGCGCGACCATCGGGCCGGCGGTAGTGACCAGGCCTACCCGGGCACTCTCCCCGCAAGGGAGGGAAAGTACGGACGGCTTCGCGCGATGACGCGCTTTCGCGCCGCGTACGGACAGCTGCTCGAGTGGGTAGTCGTCGCGCTGATGCTGGTCCTTGCGGTCGAAGTAACGCTAGGGGTGGTCTTCCGGTTCAGCGGCCACTCGCTCTCCTGGTACGACGAGGTCGCATCGCATCTTCTCGCCTGGCTCACCTTCTATGGCGCCGCGCTCGCCTCGGTCAAGCGCGCGCATATCGGCTGCCCGGAACTCGTCGAGCGGATGCCCTGGCGCGCGCGGCGCGCGGTGAACATCGGCGCGCAGCTGCTGGTAATCGCGTTCTTCGCGCTGCTGGGCGGCGTGGGCGTGTGGATCACGCCGATTCTCGCCACCGATACGCTGGTGAGCCTGCCCTGGATTCCGATGAGCGTGGTGCAGTCGGTGATTCCGATTACCGCGGCGCTGATCATCGTCGCCGAATTCACACATCTGGTCGATCTCATCGCCGCCAAGGAGCCCCCGCCGCGCGGCGGACCAGTATCGCTCGCCGAAGGCGTGCAGTAACTAGCGACCGCAGATCGCGATGAGCCTGATGCTGCTCCTTTTCGGCGCCGTGCTGGCGCTGGTCGTGCTCAACGTGCCGATCGCGGTGTCGCTGGGCATCGTCGCGGTCGTGGCGATGGTCACGAGCCACGGCTTGACCATCCTGCCGAACCTGGCAATCGTCGCGTACAACGGCGCGACGAGTTTCCCGCTGCTGGCGATTCCGCTGTTCATCCTCGCCGGCGCGATCATGAACGCGTCGGGCATTTCGCGGCGGCTGATCGCGTTCACGTCGTCGCTCTTCGGCTGGGCGCGCGGCGGGCTTGCGCACGTGTCGATCGGCGCGTCGATGTTCTTTGCCGAGATCTCGGGCTCCGCCGTCGCCGATGTCGCCGCATTGGGATCGATCCTCATCCCGGGCATGAAGGCCAAGGGCTATCCCGCGCCGCTGGCGGCCGCGGTGTGTTCGTCGGCGGCGACGCTCGCGGTGATCATTCCGCCGTCGATTCCGATGATCCTCTACGCGGTCATGGCGGAGACCTCCGTCGTGCAGCTCTTCGTCGCCGGCATCGTCCCCGGAATCATCGGCGGCTTCGGGCTGATGGGCATGGCGTACTGGTTCGCGCGCCGCTACAACCTGCCGCGCGAAGAGGCATTCTCGCTCAAGCGTGTTGGCAGCACGGCGCGCGACGCGCTCTGGGCTTTCCTGCTGCCGATCATCATCCTCGGCGGCATCTTCGGCGGCGTGGTGACCGCGACCGAAGGCGCGGCGCTCGCGGTCGTCGCAGCCATCGTCGTCGGCTTCTTCATCTACCGCGAGCTCGACCTCCCGCAGCTCAGGCAGGCGGTGCTCGACGGCGCCGTACAGACCGCGGTGGTGATGCTGCTGGTGGCGACCAGTGCGCTGCTCGGCACGTATCTCACCGAGGTGCAGGCGCCACAGCAACTCGCCCAGGCGGTGACGCAGCTCACGCAGAACAAGTGGGCGATACTGGCGCTGCTCAATCTGCTGTTCCTGCTGTTCGGCATGTTCCTGCATTCTGCCGCCGCGATCATCCTTGTCGTCCCGGTCGTCATGCCGCTGGTCAAGGCGGCCGGCATCGATCCGGTCCATTTCGGATTGATCGTCACCATCAATCTCGGCATTGGCCAGCAGACGCCGCCGGTCGCGAGCGTGTTGATGGTCGCGAGCGCGATCGCCAAGGCATCGATCTGGGAGGTCACGCGCGTGAACGTCTGGTTCATCGGCGTGCTGCTGGCGGTGTTGCTCTTGGTGACGTACGTGCCAGTGACCGGGATGGGCCTCGTCCAGCTTTTCTATCGCTAGGAGCATGGGTCATGTCCGAGCTCATCAAAGTCCTTCGCGACGGCGCCATCGCAACCGTCGTGCTCAACCGTCCCGACAAGCTCAATGCGCTGACCAGGGGCATGTGGCAGGCACTGGGCGAGACCATCGACGTGCTGTCCGCCGATGACGGCCTGCGTTGCATCATCCTGCGCGGCGCCGGCGAGAAGGCCTTTTCGCCCGGCAACGACATCGGCGAGTTCGCGACCGAGCGCGCGAACAAGGCGCAAGCGATCGTCTACGGGCGCGTGATGCACGACACGCTGCGTGCGCTCGCGGAGTGCCGCCATCCGCTCGTGGCCCAGATCCACGGCATCTGCGTCGGCGGCGGGCTGGAGATCGCCGCCCTGTGCGATCTGCGCATCTGCGGTGAATCGAGCCGTTTCGGTGCGCCGATCAAGAACCTCGGGCTCACGATGGCGTACGCCGAGATGGCGCCGCTGGCGCGTCTCGTGGGCACGGCAGTTGCGCTCGAAATATTGCTCGAGGGGCGCGTCTTCGGTGCGGCGGAAGCCAGGGAGAAGCGCCTGGTCACGCGTGTCGTGCCCGACAGCGAAGTCGCGAAGGAGGCACGGGAGGCCGCCGAGCGCATCGCCGAAGGCGCGCCGCTGGTCGCGCGCTGGCACAAGAAGTTCGCCCGCCGGCTCGCCGATCCGCGGCCGCTCACCGCGACCGAAGCCGACGAAGGATTCGAATGCTTCGACACGGAAGACTTCCGTATCGGCTACGCATCGTTTCTAGCCAAGAAGAAACCGGTTTTTGTAGGGCGATGAGCGCGCCGGGCGAAGCCAAGCCTGTAGGGCGCGTCGGCGCGCGAGTCGCCGTAGGCCGACGCGCGGTCTGAGTTGACTCGCGTTTCTAGCAAGGAGACCGGGTGATGACCGACGCCGCTGTGCAATCGAAACTTTCACCGCATCCCGGCCCGCTCGCCGGCATGCGCGTGCTCGAGCTGGCTCAGATCATGGCCGGGCCGACCTGCGGCATGATGCTCGCCGACATGGGCGCCGACGTAATCAAGGTCGAGAAACTCCCCGGCGGCGACGACGCGCGCGGCTATCGCGAGCCGCGCATCAACGGTGTGTCCGCGCCCTTCCTGATCATGAACCGCAACAAGCGCGGCATCGCGCTCGATCTCAAGCATCCCAGGGGCCGCGACATCCTGCTGCGCCTGGTCGAGACCGCCGACGTCCTTACCGAGAATTTTCGGCGCGGCACGCTGGAAAAATTCGGCCTGGGCTACGACGTGCTTTCCGAGGCGAATCCGGGACTGATCTACTGCGCGGTGTCGGGCTACGGCCGCGACGGCCCGTTGGGCGACAAGGGTGGATTCGACCTGATCGCGCAGGGCTTCGCCGGGCTCATGTCGATCACGGGCGAGCCGGGCCGTCCGCCGGTGAAAACCGGCAATCCGGTCGCCGACATCAACGCCGGCATCCTCGCCGTCAGTGGCATCGCCGCCGCCTACGTGCACAAGCTGAAGACCGGGCAAGGCCAGGTCGTCGACACGTCGCTGATGGAAGCGGCACTGCAGCAGACTTACTGGCAGGCCGCAATCTACTTCGCGACCGGCAAGTCGCCGGGGCCGACCGGCTCGGCGCACGTGCTGACCGCACCGTACCAGGCGTTCCGCGCGCGTGACGGCTGGATCAATATCGGCGGCGCCAATCAGGCGAACTGGGAGCGCATTGCCGAGGTGCTCGGTCATCCGGAGTGGTGCGACGATCCGCGGTTCGCGACCAACTCGGCACGGATGGCGAACCTCGACGCGCTGGTCGCGCTGATGGATGCGGTGCTGGTTGCGCGAACCAAGGACGAGTGGCTCCGGGCCTTCGACGCCGCCGGTGTGCCCGTCGGCCCGGTGCACAGCCTGGGCGAGGCGCTGACGCATCCGCAGACGCTCGCACGCGGCATGGTCCTCGACCTCGTCCATCCCGAGGCCGGAGCGACGCGCGCGCTCGGCTGCCCGCTCCATTTCTCGGCAACGCCGACGCGCGTCGATCGCCCCGCGCCGCTGCTCGGCGAGCATACGCGTGAAGTCCTGCGCGAATTCGGTTACTCCGACCCCGAGATCGACGCGCTGATCTCGGAGGGCGTTGTCGCAGTCGCCCGCTAGGCGCGCCCGAACCGGGCGTTAACGGGTCCCGGCGATTCCGCGGACTGGCTCGTTCAAACCGCTCGCCGCACTCGACTCCGAGCGCTTCTGGCGGGTGCATCGCGGTACAATCGTCGACGTCGACCGGGTGTCCGGCGTGATGCGCGAGGATGGGGGAAAGCAGTTCGTGTTGCTCAAGGGCAGCAACGAGCGGCTTCCCATCTCGCGTCGGTTTTTTCATCTTTTCCGACAGATGTAACGGACCGCGGCGACCGTGATCGATGCACCCGATCGCTATCTTCCGTTTCGCTCCGACCGAAGGTCCGGGCCATTTCGCCGAGTGGCTCGACGCGCGCGGCTTGCCGTACCGTCTGCTCGCGCTCGACGAGGGGGGGGCCGTGCCTGCCGATCCGCGCGCCTTCTCCGGCATCGGCATGATGGGCGGCCCGATGAGCGCCAACGACGATTTGCCGTGGAACGCGCCGCTGCTCGAGCTCGTGCGCCGCGCGGTCGCCGCCGACGTGCCGGTGCTCGGACATTGCCTGGGCGGGCAGCTGCTGGCGAAGGCGCTTGGCGCGAAGGTGTGGCGAACACCCGCGCCGGAGATCGGCTGGGGCGAAGTGCGCGTTCTCGACGCCGACGGTGCGGGCGCCTGGTTCGCGGGCCGCGACCGGTTCACGACGTTCCAGTGGCATTACGACGTCTTCGCGCTGCCGACGGGCGCGACGCGCGTGTTGACCAACGTCTACAACCCCGATCAGGCGTATACCCTGGGCAAGCACATCGGCTTCCAGTGTCACATCGAAATGACGCGGCCGATGGTCGAGACGTGGTGCCGTACGGGCGCGGCGGAGTTGCCGGCGCGGACGGAGGGGCCGGTGCAGAGTCGGGCGGACATGCAGATCGAGCTCGAGCAACGGCTCGCCGCGCTCGCGCGCGTCGCCGATGACGTCTACGCGCAATGGGTGAAAGGGCTCACCAGATGAATCATGTGGCGCTAAAACACCCGTTCGCCCTGAACCTGTCGAAGGGCGAACTGCGGGGCGTGTCGCGGCAGGGCGCATTCCCCGTCCGTGCTTCGACCAGCTCAGCACGAACGGGGAAGAGGGGCATTGCTTGATGCTGCACATTCGTCCGCTTCCCGATCATCTGATCAACCAGATCGCCGCCGGCGAGGTGATCGAGCGCCCGGCGGCTGCGCTAAAGGAGCTGCTCGAGAATAGCCTCGACGCCGACGCGCGCTCGATCGACATCGATCTCGCCGGCGGCGGGATCAAGCTCATCCGTGTGGCCGACGACGGCGCGGGCATCGAGCGCGAAGAGCTTGCGCTCGCGGTCGCGCGGCATGCGACGTCCAAGATCGCCACGCCTGCCGATCTCGCGGCGATCGCGACGCTGGGTTTCCGGGGCGAGGCTCTGGCGTCGATCGCCGCGGTGTCGCGGCTGTCCCTCACCTCGCGCTCGCGCGACAAGCCGCACGCCTGGCGTATCGAGGTCGACGGGGGCGAGGTCGCTGTGCCGCAACCGGCCGCGCTTGCCGGGGGCACGACCGTGACGGTGCAGGAGCTCTACTTCAACACGCCGGCGCGGCGCAAGTTCCTGCGCACCGAGGCCACCGAATATGGGCATTGCGAGGAAGCGTTTCGTCGCATCGCGCTCTCGCACCCGGACGTCGGATTCACGCTGAGCCACAACGGCAACGTCCGCAATCGTCTGACGGGCGGTGGTCGCCGCGCACGCGTCGACGCGCTGCTCGGCGACGTATTCGCCGCGCACGCCGCGATCGTCGACGCCGATGGCCCGGGCCTCGCGCTCGCCGGCTGGGCGGTGCGTCCCGCCTACGCGGCCGCGGCCACCGCGGCGCGCGACGCGCAGTACCTGTTCGTCAATGGCCGCTTCGTGCGCGACCGGGTGCTCTCGCACGCGCTGCGTGAGGCGTACCGCGACGTGCTGCACAACGACCGGCAGCCCGCGTACGCGCTGTGGCTCACGATCGAGCCGCGGCTGGTCGACGTCAACGTGCACCCGACCAAGATCGAGGTGCGCTTTCGCGAGAGCGGCGCGGTGCACCAGTTCGTGCGGTATGCCGTGGAGAAGGCGCTCGCCGCGACCGCAGCCGAGCAGCCGGCGGTGTCCGCGGCGGAACGCCTCGGCGTCGCGGCCGCGCGGACGCCGCCGCTGATGCCGCAGGGCGCGGCGCGCGCGCCGCTCGGCTTCGCGCCCGCGCAGGCGGCGATGGCGCTCGCGGCCGGGGAGCCCGAGGCATTCTATGCAAGGCTCTTCGGCGAGCGCGCACCGGCGCCGGGGGAGGGTCCCGACCTGCCCAACGACGACGAGCATCCGCTGGGCTTCGCACTGGCGCAGCTCCACGGCATCTACGTGCTGGCGCAGAACCGCGACGGGCTGGTACTCGTCGACATGCACGCGGCGCATGAGCGCATTCTCTACGAGCGGCTGAAGACGGCGCTCGACCGCGCGCTGCCGATGCAGCCGCTGCTCGTACCGGTGACCTTCGCCGCCGATCCGCTTGACGTTGCGACCGCGGAGGAAAATTCCGGGGTGCTTGCCTCGCTCGGTTTCTTGCTGTCGGCGATTGGGCCGTCGACGCTCGCGGTGCGCGGCGTTCCCGCGCTGCTGCGCGATGCCGATGCTGTCGTTCTCGCCCGCGCCGTGCTCGCCGACCTGCGCGAATACGGCGCGAGCCGGGTGCTTACGGCGCAGCGTGACGAGCTGTTGTCGACGATGGCCTGCCACGGCGCCGTGCGCGCGCATCGCAGCCTGACCGTCTCCGAGATCAACGCGCTGCTGCGCGAGATGGAGGCGACCGAGCGCGCGGGCCAGTGCAATCACGGCCGGCCGACGTGGTATCAGCTCACGCTCGCGGACCTGGACCGCCTGTTCATGCGGGGAAGGTGAAGCGAGCTTCGTAGGTGCGAATTCATTCGCACGAGTCTGTTCATTGCGACGCCGCGGCCGAATAAATTCGGCCCTACGTGTACATGATCCCCGCGATCCTCCTCATGGGCCCGACCGCGTCGGGCAAGAGCGCGCTGGCGCTCGCGCTGGCGGAGCGCTTCGGCGGCGAAATCGTCAGCGTCGATTCCGCGCAGATTTACCGGGGCATGGACATCGGCACCGCCAAGCCCGATGCCGCGACGCGTGCGCGTGTGCCGCATCATCTGATCGACGTCATCGATCCTACCGACGCCTACTCCGCGGCGCGCTTCGCGCGCGAAGCGCTCGCGGCGATCGCGGCGATCCGCGCGCGCGGGCGGGTGCCGATCCTCGCCGGCGGCACCATGCTCTATTTCAAGGCGCTCTCCGAAGGGCTCTCGGCGCTGCCGGGCGCCGATCCGGCGTTGCGCGCCAGGCTTGACGCGCGCGCGGCGCGCGAAGGCTGGCCCGCGCTGCACGCCGAGCTCGCGCGCATCGATCCGGCGACGGCGGCGCGGCTCGAGCCTGGCGATTCGCAGCGTATCCAGCGCGCCCTCGAAGTCTGGCACCTCGCCGGCGTGCCGCTGTCCTCGCTCCAGGGGCGCCGCCGCGATCCCGGCGAACCGCTCGGGGCGGCGCTGCCGGTGGCGCTCATTCCCTCGGATCGCGCGCGTCTGCACGCGGCGATTGCCCAGCGCTTCGACGCCATGCTCGCGGCTGGATTGGTCGACGAGCTGCGCACGCTGCGCCGACGCTACCGCCTCGCGCCGGAGCTCCCGGCGATGCGCTGCGTCGGCTATCGGCAAGCGTGGGCTTGTCTCGACGGGGACATCGATGCGGCGACGTTGCGCGAGCGTGGGATCGCGGCGACGCGTCAGCTCGCCAAACGCCAGTTCACCTGGTTGCGAGCCACCCGGGCGAGTGCGTTCGACCCTT
>JBGPYP010000419.1:0-2023 GCA_041493285.1 Casimicrobiaceae bacterium | reverse complement strand
CGTGGTCGGGATTGAAGTTCGTGCGGCGCCTGCGCGATCGGCGCGCGTGACAATCATTTGCGAGGACCCGATGGATCATCGTTTGACCCCCATTGGCTTGATCGCAGGCGCGCTGCTGCTCGGCGCCTGCGCGAATGCGCCGACGTATCCCGACGGCACGCTCGAGGATCTCTTCAACGCCGAGCGCGCCTTCGCGCGGGATGCGACCGAGCGCGGCGTTCGCGCCGCGTTCCTCGACCACTTCGCCACCGATGGCGTCGACTTCCGCCCCGGACCCGGCGCGATGCGCGAGCGCATGCTCGCGCGACCGGCGCCGGCGGACCCTCTCGCGCTGCTTCTCGACTGGTCACCGCAGGCGGGCGCGGTCGCGCGTTCCGGCGACCTGGGCTTTACGACGGGACCGTATTCGTTGCGCAATCAGCGCGACCCGAGCGCGCCGACGCGCTACGGCTATTTCTTCTCGGTGTGGAAACGCGAGAACGGTCGCTGGCGCGTGGCGCTCGACGCGGGCCTATCGACGCCTGCCGCGCCGCAACCGGAAACGCCCATCGCCGCGGGCGACACGACGCAGCGACTTTCGAAGTCCACGCCGATGGCAAGCCGGTTGACCCGCGGCAAGGATGCGCTCCTCGCGCTGGAACGCGAGGCGTGGAGCCTCGACCCGGATCCCGCCGATGCGCCGTCGTATTCCGAGTTGCTGGCGAATTCGGTACGCGTCCTGCGGGAAGGCAGCTACGCGCTGATCGGCGCCGATGCGGCGCGCAAGGCGCTTGCCGCGACGGGCCGGCGCGTCTTCTGGACCCCGGCAGGTGCCGGCGCGTCCGCAAGCGATGACTTTGGCTACACGTACGGCCGCTACGCGCGCTTCGTCGGCACCACCGAGGAAGCCACGGGGTACTACATCCACGTGTGGCAGCGTGACAGCGCGGGCGCGTGGCGAATCGGCGCCGAGGTGCAGCTCCCTTTGCAGTGACTAGGGAACCTCTGAGCGGGCCCCACATGAGCCGCGTTTCTGACGCAATGGCTTCAGATGCTAGGCCTCATTGTCCAACTGCGGGCGCAGCGAATAGTTCATCCTATTCGCGAGCCGCGCAACAACGCAGATGGGGCCATTGCGTTGAAACCCGAAGGGACGGGGCTCATTGGCCACTGAGCGGGCGATCTGCCGTCGCACCGCTCGCCCATGGGGACCTGCCATGGGCTTTGCGTCGCCTCAGTTGGCAAATGAGGCAGCTCATCCCGGAAAGCCGCCGTCGCGGCCACGCGCGGCCTGCTCAGAGGTTCCTTGGGCGATCCGTTCGAGCTGCGTCTGCAGCTCGAGCCACGCGGACTCGGCGCGGGCGAGCTGCCAGTTGAGATCGCCCTGGCGCTCGAGCACGACGAGCAGCCGCTCCTTGCTGCTCTCGGCGTAGGCGTCCCCCGACGCGAGCCAGGCCTGCAGCTCCTGCGTCTCTGTTTCGAGCGCCTGCATCTCTGCCTCGACGTCGGCGAGCTTTCGCTGCAAAGGCTTCCGCAGATCCGCAAGCCGCTGGCGCTCGGCCGCCTCCACGCGCCGTTGCGCCCTGCGGTCCGGCGTTCCTGGTTCCGCACCCGGGCCCGCGTCATCACGCGGACGCTGCGCGCGCACCCAGTCGCGGTAATCGTCGAGATCGCCGTCGAAGGCGCTGAGCGTCCCGTCGGCGACCAGCCACAGTTCGTCGGCGGTCGCACGCAGCAGATGGCGGTCGTGCGCGACGACGATGAGCGCGCCTTCGTAGTCCTGCAGAGCTTCAGTCAGCGCTTCGCGCATCTCGATGTCGAGGTGGTTCGTCGGTTCGTCGAGCAGCAGCAGATTGGGCCGCTGGCGCACCAGCAGCGCCAGAGTGAGCCGCGCTTTTTCGCCGCCGGAGAACTCGCCGACCGGCGAGAGCACGCGGTCGCCGCGGAAGTCGAAGCCGCCGAGAAAGTCGCGTAGCTCCTGCTCGCGCGTTGCCGGCTCGAGCCGCCGCAAATGCCACAGCGCCGTCTCGTCCAGGCGCAGTTG
>JBGPYP010000264.1:0-3863 GCA_041493285.1 Casimicrobiaceae bacterium | reverse complement strand
GTATCGCACGATCAACGACCTGCAGGTGAATTCGTACGGCATCCCCACCTGCCTCGATTGGGTCGAGGAAGCGTCGGGCTGGAAGACGCGGCACGGCAAGCTGCCGCGCGGGCGCGGCCTCGGGCTCGCCTGCTCGCATTACGTCTCGGGTTCGGCGAAGCCGGTGCATTGGAGCGGAGAGCCGCATGCGGTGATCAACCTCAAGCTCGACTTCGACGGCGGAATCACGATCCTGACCGGCGCCTCCGACATCGGGCAGGGTTCCTCGACGCTTCTCTCACAGGTCGTCGCCGAGGTGCTCTCGTTGTCGCTCTCCCGCATCCGTGTCATTGCGACCGACAGCGTGCTCACGCCGAAGGACAACGGCTCGTATTCGTCGCGCGTGTCCTTCATGGTCGGCAACGCCGCCATCCGTGCCGCGCAGGAGATGAAGCGCGTGCTTGTGACCGCCGCGGCGAAACGGCTGGAGGTCAACCCCGAAGACATCGAATGGGAGGGCGAGAGCTGCCGCGTGGCCGGCACCGATCGCGTCCTGGAGTTCGCGTCCGCCGTGGAGTCGGCGCTCGCCGAGAGCGGCACGCTCACGGTGAAAGGAACGTGGTCGACACCGCCGGAAACGCGAGGCGGCAAGTTCCGCGGCGCCGCCGTCGGCTCGACCGCGGGCTTTTCGTACGCCGCGCAGGTCGTCGAAGTCGCCGTCGACGAGGACACGGGCGCGGTCACCGTGGAGCGGGTGTGGGTCGCGCACGACTGCGGCTTCGCGATCAACCCGCTCGCCGTCGAGGGCCAGGTCCAGGGCGCGGTGTGGATGGGCATGGGGCAGGCGCTCTCCGAGGAAACCCAGTATCACGAGGGATTGCCGCTGCGGGCCAACATGCTCGACTACCGCATTCCCACGATCGTCGAGTCGCCGCCGATCGAGGTGAAGGTGGTCGAGAGCCACGATCCGCTCGGCCCGTTCGGCGCCAAGGAGGCGAGCGAAGGCGCGCTGCATAGCTTCGCGCCCGCGCTCACCAACGCGATCTGCGATGCGATCGGCATTCGCCTGACGGAACTGCCCGCCTCGCCCGATCGGCTGCTCGAAGCGATCCAGGCGCGGAAGCGCAAGGAGCGCTTGCGCGCGAGCGCCGGCGCTCGTCCGCAGACCGCGCCGGTGGGATGAGCATGGAACGAATGCCCGAATTCGACTTGAAGCGGCCAACGAGCGTCGCAGAGGCCGTCGCGATCCTCGCCGCCGCGCCCGCCGCGCGGGTGCTTGCGGGCGGGACTGACCTGGTGCCGAGTCTGCGGCGCGGCATCGAGAGCCCGAGCGTTCTCGTCGATTTGAGCGCAGTGCAGGTCTTCCGAGAGATCGTCGGCGATGGCGCGGGGCTGACGCTGGGCGCCGGCGTCACGCTCTCCACGCTCGCCGGCGACGCTCGCATCGCGCGGGACTACCGGGCGATCGCCGATGCCGCGCGCACCGTCGCCGGGCCCGGGCATCGCAACGCGGCGACGCTCGGCGGCAACCTGTGTCTCGACACGCGTTGCGTGTTCTACAACCAGAGCGCGTGGTGGCGTGCGGCCAACGAGTACTGCCTGAAGCGCGGCGGCACGGTGTGCCACGTCGCGCCGCAGGGCAAGCGCTGTCACGCCGCGTTTGCGGGCGATCTCGCCCCGGCGTTGCTCGCGCTGGATGCGGAGATCGAGCTCGTGGCGAGCCGCGGCGCGCGGCGCATCCCGCTCGCCGAACTCTATCGCGACGACGGTGCCGCGCATCTGACGCTCGCGCGCGACGAGTTGCTCGTACGCGTGTTCCTGCCCTCGCCGCCGGCGAGCGTTGTGTCGGGATATCGCAAGGCGCGCGCGCGCGGCGCGATCGATTTTCCGCTCGCCGGCGTCGCCTGCGCGCTGGCTGCGCGCGACGGCGTGCTCTCCAGGCTGAAGGTGGCGCTGACCGGCACCAACCCGCAGCCGATCGTTCTGGCCGGTGTGGAAGCCCTTGTCGGGCGGCCGATCGATGACGAGGCCTTGGGGTTGCTCGGCAAGCTGGTGCAAAAACAGGTCAGCCCGATGCGGACCACGGTCACGCACTCGAACTATCGCCGGCAGGTCGCCGTAGTGCTCGCGCAGCGGCTGGTCCGCGACCTGGCGCTCGGCGGCAGCGCGGCGAACTGACGCGCGAAGCGCGGAGGAGCAAGCGATGACGATGAACGCGGCTCAAGTCCTGCTCGCGAGCGGCGATGCGCGACGCACGGCGCTCTCTTGCGGAACGGAGCGCATCACCTACGGCACGCTGCGCGACGCGGTGCCGCGCGCCGCGTGCGCATGGAAGCAACGAGGTCTTGCCCGCGGCGACCGCGTTGCTGTCAGACTGCCCGACGGCAGCGCGTGGGTGCAGGCCTTTCTCGGGGCTCTCTGGGCGGGCGGCGTCGGCGTCGCGGTCAATCCGCGCATCCCCGCCGACGAGTGGCGGTTCATCGTCGGCGAAGGCGGCTTTCGCTTCATCCTCGTCGAATCGCGCGAGGGCGACGCCGCGCCGGCCGCGGCGCGCGACCGCGTGATCGCGCTCGACGAGTGGCTTCGCGACGCGCAGGCCGCGCCGCCGGTCGAGCCGGAAGCGATGGACGAAGCGGCGCCCGCGTTCTGGACACACTCGTCGGGGAGCAGCGGCAGGCCCAAGGCGGTCGTGCACGCGCATCGGTTCGCGCTCCACGTCGAACGCGTCGCCTCCGAATTGCTCGGCGTCACCGCCGAGGATCGTTTGTTCGCGAGCTCGAAGCTGTTCTTTGCCTATCCACTAGGCAACAGCCTGTTTTCGGGGCTGAAGCTCGGCGCTACGGTCGTCCTCGATCCGCAGTGGCCGAACGCGGCGGCCGTCGCCACAACGATTCGCCAGCAGCGGCCGACGGTGCTGTTCAGCGTGCCGTCCCTGTATCGCAATCTGCTGAAGGAGGACTTTGCGCGCGACGTCGCCGGGCATGGGGTCAAGGTGTGCGTGTCGGCCGGCGAAGCGCTCCCCGCAAGCCTTCGCGACGAGTGGCGCAGGCAGACAGGCATCTCGATCGTCAACGGCTACGGCGCGTCCGAGACCTTGAGCCTCGTCCTGCTCAATTTGCGCGACGGCGAGGAGCTCTCGCCGGCGCCGGGCGTAGCGATTCGTGCCCTCAACCCCGACGGCGGCGGCACGCCAACGCGGCTGTGCATCGACGCGAACCCGCTGGCGCTCGGTTATTGGAAGCGGCCCGACGCCGACGCTGAGAACTTCCGCGACGGCGCGTTCTGCCCGGCCGATCTTTTCTTACGCACCGACGAAGGCAGGTGGCGTTTTGCGGGCCGCGAGGATTCGCTCGTGAAGATCCACGGCCGCTGGGTCAATCTGGTCGAGCTCGAGGAACGGCTTGCCGTTGCCTGCCCGAGCATCGTCGAGGCCGCGGCGGCATCGGTCCCGGACTCCGACGGCGTGGACGCGGTCGCATTCTTCTACGTCGCGAAAGCCGGCGCACTCGCCGACGTCGACAGCGCGCTGCGCGCGCAGCTCGCCACCTTGCCGCCCTACCGGCGACCGCGCTGGCTCCATGCCGTGGCGTCGCTGCCGCGCACTGCGACCGGCAAACTGCTGCGCCGCAAGCTCCCGGATCTGCACCGGACGCTCGAAGCGCACGACGCCGCGCCGACCGCCGATCGCGTCGCGAGCGGCCATCCCGCCGTGTAAGTTGCCGGATGCAACCGATGCTTTCGACGAAGCGAGCCGGCCACGTGGTCACGGTGACGATGTCGCGCGCGCCGGTCAACGCGCTCGACGACGCGTTGATTGCGCAGCTCGACGCGTTGCTCGATGAGATCGGCGCGGACGAGGAAGCGGCGGTGCTCCATCTGCGCAG
>JBGPYP010000073.1:0-10286 GCA_041493285.1 Casimicrobiaceae bacterium | reverse complement strand
CTCGATGGCCCCTTTAGGGGTCAGCATTTAAGGGGCCAGGTTCGATTTCCCGCAGGTTTCTTTAAGGGGCCAGGTTCGATTTCCCGGGCACGCTCGCAACTACTTGGGCCATCGCCGGAAATCGAGCCTGGCCCCTTAAAGGAGCTACTCGGACCTTGCTCGAAAATCGACTCTGACCCCTAAAGGCGCCATCGAGGCGCCGGTGATGCGATTGCTCGCGAACGCCCGGGCGACGAAGCCGGAGGTTTTCATCTCCGCGATGAAGTCGTGCAGATAACTCGCACCGGCGTCCCGGCCGCGCGGCGTTCCCATCGCCTGATTGATCGACATGAATCGGCCCGGGAGCATGCGCAACCCGGGAATGCGCCTCGCATCGGCCTCGAGCTGAGGCTTCACGCCGGCGACGGCGTCGAGCTTGCCCGCGACCCAAAGATCCATGACCGCTTCGGACGATGCCGCGCGCACGATCGTCGCCTCCTTCAACTCGCGCGAGAGATGGAGGTCGTAGGCGCTGCCGACGATGACCCCGACGCGCGTACCTGGGCGATCGACCTCGGCGTTGCTGCGAACAGGCGACGCTTCCGCCACGAGGTAGAGACCTTCGATCACGGCATAGGGCGCAGTGAAGCTGATGTCGGCCGCACGCAACGGGTCGATCGCGAGAAAGCACACGTCCCACGCCCGGGATTTGAGCCCTTCGACCACCTTGCCCGCCGCGTCATAGGGCACGAACTCGATCGCAACGCCCAAGCGTCGCGCCAGCTCGCGCGCGAGATCGACCGAGATGCCGCACGGCTCGCCAGTAGCCTTGTCCTTGCCGGCGAGAACCGGGTTGCCGAAGTTGATCGCGGCGCGGAGCTTGCCCGTGGGGGCCAGGTCGGAAGCGGCGGCGGATCGGTCCATGGACGGATTGGGGTCGTGTCGGGAAAAACCGATCATACCAACCACGAGCGAGGCGAGGCGGACGTCCATTTCTGCCAAGTCCCCGGTTGCAGTCTACAATCCACTGATCGGCATCGACCGGCGGAGACTGGCCCGTGAACCCGGCTCAGGAACAAGCGCTCGCGCTGCTGAAGGCGAATCGCGAAGGTCTCGCCAAGGAGTACCCCAACCAATGGATCGCCATGAGCGCCAACGGCAACGCGCGGGCCGCGCCTCGTTTCGACATGCTCATCCGCGAGTCCGACATGGACCCGGAGCGGGTCGTGTTCGCCTTCGTCGCGGTCGGGGCCTGGGCATGAAAAGCGTCAACTTCCCGCAATCGGCGGCGCTCGCCACCACGACCGCGACGCCGCGGCCCGAAGGCGATCTGCTGCTCGTCGGGCCCAAGGGAACCCGTGCCTTCGGCTACGTGCTCGTCGACAGCGGCGCGGACTACGTCGTGCTGCCCGAGAAAGCGGGACTCGCCGTCGGCCTTCCGCTGCCGCCCACGCACACGACGACACTGCGCGGCGTCGGCGGCCACGCCAATGCGGCGCTCATGCGCAACATCACGCTCGAGTTCCAGAGCCTGCGGATTACGGCCGACGTGATGTTCGACTACTCGAACAGCGTGCCCGCGCTTTTCGGCCGGTCGGGCATCCGCGCACTGCAGGACGTCGGAATCGATCACAAGGATTGGCACTGGAACCCGTGACCGCGCCATGAACCCGCACATCCCCGAAGACGTCGTTCGCGAAGAGCAAGCGCACATCGTCTCACGCCGCCGCAAGTTCGGTATCGCCGACGAGGCGCCGGCGCTGGGGATCGCGCTCTCGGGCGGCGGCATCCGCAGCGCAACCGTCAGCCTCGGCGTATTCCAGTATCTCGCCCGCGAGGAGAAGCGTGCTCGCGCCGCGATCGCCGCACGCGCCGCTGCCCAGGCTGCCGCGCAGGCCGCTGCGGCGGCACATGCACAGGCTACGCAGCCCGCACCGGAAGCAGCGCCGCCACCGCCACGACCGCTCTCACGCCTCGACTATTGCTCTTCAGTCTCGGGCGGCGGTTACTTCGCCACCTTCTTCGGCAGCCTGTTCCTGCCGAAGGACGAGCGCGCCAAAGGCGCGCAGGTCACGCCCGAGGTCATGGTTGTCGAGGCCAAACGTGCCGCGCACGCACCGCCGCCCAAGACCAAGTGGGAGCAAGCAGCCGAGCGCGCGACCGACGCGCTCTGCGACACGAACTTCGACGGCAGCCGCATGACTCCCCTGCGCTGGCTGCGCGAGAACGGCCGCTACCTCGCGCCGACGGGAGGCAGCGATTATTTGTACGCGGCGGCGATCGCGGTGCGCAACTTTTTCGCGCTGCACTACGTGATCGCGGTGTCGCTGGTGGCGATCTTCCTGCTCGCCGCGCTCGTGCGCGTGCTCGGCTTCGCGTACGTCCCGGACCTCTGGTACGGCATCGTCGAGAACACGTTCCTGCCGGACGCGGGCGGCAACTTCTGGCCGAGCGCGTGGTGGCTGGTGGCGATTGCGGCGTTCGCGCTGCTGGTCGTTCCGGTCGGCGTCGCGTTTTTCCTGAGCCAGGGCGAGCGCTTGCGCATCGGATTGCGGCTGAACCTGCCCGTCGTCACCGCGATCGGCATCGCGGTGCTGTGCTTCGCGTACGCGATCACCGGCGAAGCGCCGCCGCTCGACTGGCTGCCCGCGTGGCTGCACTTCGCCTCGGACGAGTCGGGCCCGAGCCTGCGCGCAGAGTGGGGAAGCGCGCGCCTCGCCGCCACGTACGTCGGTTTCGTCGCGGCGCTCTCGGTGGTCATCTATGCGCTCGCGCGGTTGCGGGCACGGCAACGGGCGCTCGAGGTCACGAAGGAGCCCGCCGCCGGCGCAACGCCCGCGGAGGACAAGCCCAAACTCGAGCCCGCCGCGACGACGATCACGCGCACCCAGCTCTCGCACGCGATGATTACGCCGCTGATGATCACACTGACGCTGGCGGCGTTCGCGCTAGTCGACACCATCGGCCAAACCGTCTACGCGCTGTGGACCGTCGGCGCCCACGGCAAGTGGCTGGTCGGCGGCGGCACGATCGCGGTGCTGATTCCGTTGCTGAAGAAACTGCTGCCGCTGGTCACCGGTTCGGGCGATCCGCAAACGAAGGCCTGGGTGCGGGTCCCCATGTCCGTGCTCGCGTTGGTCGCCGGCGTGGCGCTGTTCGTCGCCGTCGCGAGCCTGTGGTCCGCGCTGACGCACGGGCTCATCTGGGCCGGCGAGCGGCCGGTCGGCGATCCCGGATGCGTGATGATGCTGTCCGACGACGCGGGCCAGCCCAACGACGCGCAGCCGCTCAGCGTCGCCTTTCGTGCTGCGCGACCGATCATCGACGGCGCGGACGACCAGGCGGACGACGAGGAATGCCAGCAAGGCGTCGCGCCGCTGGCGCCCGCGTCATGGGCCTGGCTCTTCTTCCCGCTGCTGGTGATCTCGATTTTCACGGGCCATGGCGTAGGTTTCATCAACCTGTCGTCGCTGCAGCGCTACTACGCGGGACACCTGATGCGCTCATACCTGCGCGCGTCGCTGTTCGCGGAGGACGCGCAGGTCGAGCGCGACGTGCGCAACCCGGCGCCCGCAGACGACATCACCATCGGCACCTATTACCACCCGAGTTCGCTCGCGCCGCTGCACCTCATCAACGTGACATTGAACCAAACGGTGGCGAGCGGCTCGCAACTCGTCCAGCGCGACCGGAAGGGCATGAACGTCGCGATCGGCCCGTACGGGTTCGCGATCGGCAACCGCAGCTTCGTCGCGTGGGACCCGCAGGCGACGGATTACGAGCGCCAGCGCTGCCCGGCGACGGTGGCCGGCGATCCCGACTCCTCCGCGCTGCCCCGCTACGAGAATGGCACGCAACTCGTCGTCGAGCCGCTATCGATCGGCAACTGGTGCGCGATCTCCGGCGCGGCGTTCACCACCGGGCACGGCAAGGGAACCACGCTCGGCCTGTCGCTGCTGCTCGCGCTCACCAACGTGCGGATGGGTTACTGGTGGAATGCGGAGGTCGACCGGCCCCGTCCGACGCGCCCGTCGGCGCACGAACCGCTTTGGGTCGAGGCGCTCTCCACCGTCTTCCGCACCCAGAGTTACCTGCTCAACGAGATGTTCGCGCGCTATTACGGTACGCGCCGCTCGCACTGGTACCTGTCCGACGGCGGCCACTTCGAGAACACGGCCGTCTACGAGCTGATCCGCCGCCGGGTGCCGCGCATCCTCGTCCTCGACAACGGCCGCGACGCCGAGTACGCCTTCGACGACATCGCCAACCTGGTGCGCAAGGCGCGGATCGATCTCGATGCGGAGATCGAGTTTTTCACCTCGGTCGAGCTGTCGGCGTTCGTGGACGCGTCGGTGCGCCAGTATTTCGGCACGCCCGAGGAGTTCAAGCCCGACCATCAGGATCCGGTGTATGCGACGCTCGCGCGCGTCCGCTACAAGGAAGCGCCGGAGGCGCCGAGCCTGATGCTGGTGCTCAAGCCGCGCGTCGCCGGCATCGAGCCGCTCGACATCCTCAACTACAAGCAGGCGAGCCTGGATTTCCCGCAACAGTCGACCACCGACCAGTTCTACGACGAGGCGCAGTGGGAGAGCTATCGGGGCTTAGGCTACTGGATCGCCGAGCAGCTCTTCGCCGAGCGCGCGCCGGCGGCGGGGGACAAGTGGGTACCGAGGAAGATGTTCGCCTAAGTAGGGTCAGACACGACTTTCGAGCGGGCCCAAGTAAGTCGGAACGTTCAAAGAAAGTCGTGTCTGACCCTACTTAGGTGAAGCCACGGAGATCCCGAGTGTTCCGCTTTTTCGAAGGTCTGGTCGATCCTTATCCCGAGGCGACGCCCGTCACGCCGCCGCGCGGCTTCTTCGCGTTCCTGTGGGCGTGCTCGCAGGGCTTGCGCAAGTATCTGCTCGCCACGACGCTGCTCACCGCGGTGATCGGCGCATTCGAGGCGCTGCTCTTCGCCATGCTGGGCGGCATCGTCGACTGGCTCTCGACGGTCCAGCCCGCGCAGCTCTGGACGCAGGAGGGCGGCCGCCTGCTGCTGCTCGCCGCGGTGCTCGCCGGCAGCATCTTCCTTGTGGCGCTGCAGTCGACGATCAAGCAGCAGACGCTCTTCGGCAACTTCCCGATGCTGCTGCGCTGGAACTTCCACCGGTTGATGCTCGGGCAGAGCATGAGCTTCTACCAGGACGAGTTCGCCGGCCGCATCGCGACCAAGGTTATGCAGACCGCGCTCGCCGTGCGCGACACCTGGCTCATCGTCGCCGAGCTGCTGGTTTTCGTCGTCATCTACTTCGTCACGCTGCTCGCGGTGCTGGGAAATTTCGACGCGCGGCTCCTCGTCCCCTTCCTGGTGTGGGTGGCGCTGTACATCGTTGCGCTGTACTACTTCGTGCCGCGGCTCGGGCGCGTGGCGCGCGTGCAGGCCGACGCGCGCTCGCTGATGACCGGCCGCATCACCGACGCCTACACCAACATCGCCACGGTGAAGCTCTTCTCGCACGCGCGGCGCGAGGCGTTCTTCGCGCGCGAGGCGATGCAAGAGCTACTCGGGACGGTGCACACGCAGATGCGGCTCGTCACCGGCTTCGAGATCGTCAATCACGTGCTTTCGATGGCGCTCATCGCCGCCAGCGCCGGCGCCACGCTCTGGCTGTGGACGAAAGGCGAGGTGGGCATAGGCGCGGTCGCCGCCGCCACCGCGATGGCGCTGCGCCTGAACGGCATCTCGCACTGGGTGATGTGGGAGATGGCCACGCTCTTCGAGCACATCGGCACGGTGCAGGACGGCCTCAACACCATCGCGCGCCACCACACGGTGGTGGACGCGCCCGATGCGAAGGCGCTCACCGTTGCGCGCGGCGACATCCGCTTCGAGCAGGTGAGCTTCGCCTACGGGGGAAAACGCGACGTGATCGAGAAGCTCGACCTGCACATCCGTCCCGGCGAGAAGATCGGGCTGGTCGGCCGCTCGGGCGCGGGCAAGTCGACCATCGTCAACCTGCTTCTCCGCTTCTACGACGTGGAGAGCGGGCGCATCCTGATCGACGGCCAGGACATCGCGCACGTGACGCAGAACAGCCTCCGCGAGCAGATCGGCATGGTCACGCAGGACACGTCGCTATTGCACCGCTCGGTGCGTGAGAACATCGTCTACGGCCGGCCCGACGCGACCGAGGAGGCCATGCTCGCCGCGGCGAAGCGGGCGGAAGCCGACGAATTCGTAGGCTCGCTCGCCGATCCGAAGGGACGCAAAGGCTACGACGCGCACGTTGGCGAGCGCGGGGTGAAGCTCTCCGGCGGCCAGCGCCAGCGCGTCGCGATTGCGCGCGTGATGCTGAAGGACGCGCCGATCCTGCTCCTCGACGAAGCGACCAGCGCGCTCGACTCGGAGGTCGAGGCCGCGATCCAGCAGAGCCTCTATCGGCTGATGGAGGGCAAGACCGTCGTCGCCATCGCGCACCGGCTGTCGACCATCGCGGCGATGGACCGGCTGATCGTGCTCGACCGCGGGCGCATCGTGGAAGAGGGCGATCATCGCAGTCTTCTCGCGCACGACGGCCTGTACGCGCGGCTGTGGGCGCATCAGAGCGGCGGCTTCCTCGGCGACGATCTCGTCGAGGTCGCGGGCGACGCCGACCAGGCGATCGCCCAAGCGCGCGCCCAGGACAATAAGGTTTCCGCCGACGAGGCGCGCGCGGGCCGGCTCGAGCCCACCTTGATCGGCCACGACCTGCCCGCCGGCTCCGAGCCGCCGGGTTAAACAACGTTTAAGCGTTTAAGGGGCCAGGCTCGTTTTAAAACGTTTAAGGGGCCAGGCTCGTTTCGTTTCGCACATGCAAAAGCACGGTTAAAGGTGACCGCCGAAAATCGAGCCTGGCCCCTTAAACGCAACGATAGCCAATCGACATTGACGCCGGCCCCTGGCGTAGGTACAGTAATTACTTCAACGCGCTCGACTAGGCCCGCCAATGAAAAGCCCGAAGACTGTCGAACTCAAGATCGTTGCGATCGGCAATTCCCGAGGAGTGCGGCTGCCCAAGGAGATCATCGAGCGTTACGGCATCGAAGATACGATCGTGCTCGAAGCACGCGAAGAGGCGCTGGTCTTCCGCAACAAGCGCGACAAGCGGCTGTCCTGGGAAGACACCTTCAAGGCCATGGCTCGCGAGCATGAAGACTGGAGCGACTTCGAAGGCACCATCGCCGACGGGCTCGATCCAGCGGAGCGCTGGTGACCATCGACGTCGAGCGCTACGGCATTTACCTCGCGGACCTCAATCCGACGCGCGGCGCGGAAATCGCCAAGACGCGACCCGTCGTCGTGGTGAGCCGGGACGAAATGAACCGGCACCTGGATACGATCGTGGTCTGTCCGCTGACGACCAAGCGCCATCCGCGTTGGCGCAGCCGGGTCCCGGTCACTTGCGCGCGGCGAAAGGCCGAGATCGCGGTCGACCAGATCCGCACCATCAGCAAGGATCGGCTGGGCAAGCGCCTGGATCATCTCTCCGTCGCGGATGCGGCGCGCGTCAGGCGGCTGATCGTGGAAATGTATGGCGAGTAGGGCTAAACGGCGTCGCCGCGCCTGGGCGTGAAGCGAATAAGCCCCGTAATCGCTTCATATGGTGAGGCGATTACGGCCGCGGAAAGACGACTATCGTGTCATCGCTGGGTCAACCTTTCGAACGAGAGACGGTGCCCAGCGCGCCGAGTTCAGCCCAGCCGCACAACGATCTTGCCTCGGCCGTGGCCCGTTTCCATCGCACGCTGGGCCTCGGCCACTTCTTCCAGCGTGATCGTGCGCTCGATGCGCGCCTGCAATGCCCGCTCGCGCACGAGCTGCAGCAGCCGCTGCCAGATGCGGGCGTCGTTCCGGAGCGCGAACGGGATCGCGCGCTGGCGCGAGGTGAAGCGCGCCATCACGGCGGCCGCCACGGTGCCGATAAGCGCGGGCGCGCTGCCGCTGGTATTGATATAGACGCCCGACGCGGCGAGCACAGGGCGCGCGGCCGCGAAGGTCGATGCGCTCGCGGCGTCGAAGACCACGTCGAACCGATCGTCGCGCCGCGTGTAGTCGTCGCGGGCGTAGTCCACGACTTCGTCCGCGCCGAGCTCGCGCGCAAACGCGGCATTCCCCGCGCTGCACACCGCGACGACGTACGCGCCGAGGTGCTTGGCGATCTGCACGGCGAAGTGACCCACGCCGCCGGCCGCGCCGGTGATGAGCACGCGCTGGCCCGGCCCGACGTGCGCCTCGTCGGTGAGCGCCTGCAGCGCGGTGCCGCCCGCGACCGGCAAAGCCGCCGCCTGCGCGGCGTCGAGATCCTGCGGAATCGGCAGCACGCGATCGTCGGGCACGACGATGGTGTCGGCGAGCGCACCCTCGCGCCCGAACGGCTGCAGCGAGCCGAAAACGCGCTCGCCGACCGGCCGCGCGCTCGCGCCTTCGCCGGCGCCGACGATCTCGCCCGCGAAATCGGTGCCCACCCCGCGCGGCGGCGACCGGAAGATCGGAATGAAGCGCACGTGGCCGGCGCGGATCTTCCAGTCGAGCGGATTGAGACCGACCGCCTGCACGCGCACCTTGACCTGACCCGCGCCGGGCGAGGGCTCGGGCAGCTCTTCGATCCGGAGCACCTCCGGCGGACCGTAGCGGTGGAATCGCAGCGCGCGCATGGAGCCGATGGTAATCCCCGGGCCCGGGCAATGCACCTACGGTTTCTTCGTCGGGAGAGATGCGAGGATGCGCGCTGTCTGCGATACGGCGCGCCGCATCACCTCGTCGCGCGTCCCCAGCCGCGACAGCCATTCAGGAACAGATTCACGACGTCGCCCGCCCAGGCATCGATCTCGGCGGAGGTCATCGGCGCGCCGAAGCCCATGGCCCGGCGCTGCGGCACCGCGATGACCATGTAAAGAAACTGCTGGGCCGCGAACGTCGGGTTGTCCAGCGCGAGCTTTTTCGCTCGGACTTCGCCCTCGAGGATGCCGGCGATGAGCCGAATCGCCTCCTCGGTCGCGCCGGCCGTGGCGGCAGCCAGTTTCGGAAATCTTCCCGATTGCGCGACGATCATTCGATTCAGAGCGATGGCCTGCGGCGACAGCGCCGCGCGCAGAATGAGTCCTGCCAGCCGCCGCAGGATCTCCTGCAGGTCGCCGTCGAGCAGCGGGACATCGGCGGGCGGACGCAGCCCATCGATGATGCGATGGACGACGGCGACGAAGAGCGCAGGCTTATCGTGGAAGCGATGGTAGAACGTGCGCTTGGAAACGCGCGCCCGTCGCGCGACCGCTTCGATGCTCGTGGCGCCGTAGCCGAGCGACAGGAACAGATGAGTCGCGGCGTCGAGAATCCGCTCGCCGAGTTGTGCCGCTTGCTGCCGCGAAGGGCGCCCTCCGCGGCGGGGAACCGCCGTGGCGACATCGGGAGCCGCCCTTTTAGTACGAGTTCGCGGTGTCGAACCGCTCCGGGCCGATCGTCTCATCCAGCGACGCGATCAGCGCTGGATGTCGTAATAGCGCGGAGCGGTTGAATCTTGGCCGGAGTAGTCCGGCGGCGGTCCGTATTGAGGGGGACGAGGCACGTAGTTGTAAGCCGCCGGAGCCGCAGGCGGAGCGTAATACTGTGCGGGCGGAGCGTAATAGCGCGCCGGCGGAGCGTAATAGGCGGGAGCCGCGCGGTAATAAGCCTGAGCCGGCGGGCCGTAATAAACCGGAGCAGGCGCACTGTTGTAGTAGCGTGCGGGCGGCGCGTAATAGGCGGGACCCGCGGGCGCGTTGTAATAGGCAGGAGGCGGCGCATCGTCGTACCTGGCAGCCGGTGGGCCATAAGCCTGTGGCGCGTAGTAAGGCGCGTTCGCCGCAGCGGCCAGCGCCACGAACGGCAATGTGACCACCGCAGCGGCCGTGTTGACGACCGCGGCAGCGACTGTGCCGACGGCGGCAGCCGCCAAGCCGAGCGGCCAGAGGCAGCCGTAGCAACCGTGACCGCCGTAGCCACGGCCGCCCTGAACCACGTAACCCGCATTGCCATGGCCGCCGCCCCAATTGCCGCCGTGACTCCAACTACCGCCGCGGTCCCAACGCCCTTGGAATCGATCGTCGGCGAAGGCGGACGACAGCGGCGCGAGAGCGAGAGCAACGCCAACAAGACTGCCGAGCGCAACAACTTTGGACTTGCCCATGTCTTGCTCCTCTTTGGCGGCGCGGACAAGCTGCATCCGATCGGCGACCACGCTAGCACGTTCCGCAACGCAACGCAACCGTAGCGTATTATTACAACCGCCTCATCGTCAGCCTCCGCCTTG
>JBGPYP010000273.1:0-3719 GCA_041493285.1 Casimicrobiaceae bacterium | reverse complement strand
TGGCCGCGAGCCTGGCCAGCGGCACGCCCGTGGCCTTGGCGACGAAGGGCACCGTGCGCGACGCGCGCGGATTGACCTCGAGCACGTACACCACGCCCTTGCCGTCGTTCTCGTGATCCGGGAACTGGATCGCGAATTGCACGTTCATCAAGCCGACGACATCGAGCCCATGCGCCATCGCGACCGTTTCGCGCCGGAGCTCGTCCTGCAGTTCGCGCGACAGAGAAAAAGGCGGCAGTGAGCACGCCGAGTCGCCCGAATGCACGCCCGCCTGCTCGATGTGCTCCATGATCCCGCCGATGACCACGTCGGTCCCGTCGCACACCGCGTCCACGTCGACCTCGATCGCGTCGTTGAGAAAGCGGTCGAGCAGTACCGGCGAGTCATTGGAGACCTTGACCGCCTCGCGCATGTAGCGTTCGAGGTCGCGCTGCTCGTGCACGATCTCCATCGCCCGCCCGCCGAGCACGTACGAGGGCCGCACCACCAGTGGATAGCCGATCTGCTCCGCCGCTATCATCGCGTCGCTTTCCGTGCGGGCGGTTCGGTTCGGCGGCTGCCGCAGCTTCAGGCGATGCAACAGCTGCTGGAAGCGCTCGCGGTCCTCCGCCATGTCGATCATATCCGGCGTCGTGCCGATGATCGGCACGCCGTTCTTCTCCAGGTCACGCGCGAGCTTGAGCGGGGTCTGGCCGCCGTATTGCACGATCACGCCGTACGGCTTTTCCACGTGCACGATCTCGAGCACGTCCTCGAGCGTCAGCGGCTCGAAGTACAGGCGATCGGAAATGTCGTAGTCGGTCGAGACGGTCTCCGGATTGCAGTTGACCATGATCGTCTCGAAACCGTCCTCGCGCAGCGCGAGCGCCGCGTGCACGCAGCAGTAGTCGAACTCGATGCCCTGCCCGATGCGGTTCGGCCCGCCGCCGAGCACGATGACCTTCTTCCTGTCCGTAGGAGCGGCCTCGCACTCCTCCTCGTAGGTCGAGTACATGTACGCGGTCTTGGTCGCAAACTCCGCGGCGCAGGTATCGACGCGCTTGTAGACCGGTCGGATCTCCAGCGCGTGGCGGCGCGCGCGCACCTCGGCCTCGGTCGTCTTCCACAGGTACGCGAGCCGTCGGTCGGAGAATCCCATGCGCTTAAGAGCCCTTATCTCCTCGGCAGCCATGTCGGAGAGTTTGCGTTTTTCGATCGCGAGTTCCGTATCCACGAGCTCCCTGATCTGGGCGAGGAACCAGCGGTCGATCTTCGTATGCCGGTGGATTTCCTCCAGCGACATGCCGATGCCGAAGGCGTCGGCGACGTACCATAGCCGCTCCGCGCGCGGGTACGCCAACTCGTCGCCGATCGTTTCCGGGTCGACTGTCTTGAGATTGAAGCCGTCGACGCCGGTCTCGAGCCCGCGCAGCGCCTTCTGCAGCGATTCCTGGAACGTGCGGCCGATCGCCATGACCTCGCCGACCGATTTCATCTGCGTGGTCAGCCGGTCGTCCGCCTGCTTGAACTTCTCGAACGCAAACCGCGGCACCTTGGTCACGACATAGTCGATCGTCGGCTCGAACGACGCAGGGGTCGCGCCTCCCGTGATGTCGTTCTTCAATTCGTCGAGCGTGTAGCCCACCGCGAGCTTGGCCGCGACCTTGGCGATCGGAAAGCCGGTCGCCTTCGACGCCAGGGCGGACGAGCGCGACACGCGCGGGTTCATCTCGATCACGATCATGCGCCCGTCGTTCGGATTGATCGCGAACTGCACGTTCGAGCCGCCGGTATCGACGCCGATCTCGCGCAGGATCGCGATCGACGCGTTGCGCATGATCTGCAATTCCTTGTCGGTCAGCGTCTGCGCCGGCGCCACGGTGATCGAGTCTCCGGTGTGCACGCCCATCGGGTCGAGATTCTCGATCGAGCAGACAATGATGCAGTTGTCCTTCTTGTCGCGGACAACCTCCATCTCGAACTCTTTCCAACCGAGCAGCGACTCCTCGATCAACAGCTCGCGCGTGGGCGACGCGTCGAGCCCGCGTTTGCACATCTCGACGAACTCGTCCTTGTTGTAGGCGATTCCACCTCCCGTCCCGCCGAGCGTGAACGAGGGCCGGATCACCGCCGGGAAGCCGATCTCCGCCTGCACCTCGAGCGCCTGCTCGAGATCGTGCGCGATTCCCGACCGCGCGGACGCGAGCCCGATGCGCGTCATCGCCGCCTTGAACTTCTCGCGATCCTCGGCCTTGTCGATCGCCTTCTTCGACGCGCCGATCAGCTCGACGTCGTATTTGTTGAGTACGCCTTCGCGCGCGAGATCGAGCGCGCAGTTGAGCGCCGTCTGGCCTCCCATCGTCGGCAGCAGCGCATCGGGCCGCTCGCGCTCGATGATCTTTGCGACCATCGGCCAGGTGATCGGCTCGATGTACGTCACGTCGGCCATCTCCGGGTCGGTCATGATCGTGGCCGGGTTGGAGTTCACCAGGATGACCTTGTAACCCTCTTCGCGCAGCGCCTTGCACGCCTGCGCGCCCGAATAGTCGAACTCGCAGGCCTGGCCGATGATGATCGGGCCGGCGCCGATGATCAGGATGCTTTCGATGTCTGTCCGCTTGGGCATGTTCGTAAAGCTGCTGCGCGGTCCGGCTGCGTCGTTGTTTCCTCGCTCGGCCCTCGCTGTACGTTTTCTGTACTATCTCGGGCCTCGCTGCGGGCCGCCTAGCAGCCGGCCCGCTCGCGACGCTTTCCGAATGGCGCTTCGCTCCGCTGTTATCTTCTCTCCATCATCCGGATGAAACGGTCGAACAGATACCCCATGTCGTGCGGCCCCGGGCTCGCTTCCGGGTGGCCCTGGAAGCAGAACGCGGGCTTGTCGGTGAGCGCGAACCCCTGCAGCGTGCCGTCGAAGAGCGAGACGTGGGTGACGCGCGCGGTGGGCGGCAGCGTGGATGGGTCGACGGTGAAACCGTGGTTCTGGCTGGTGATCAGCACCTGTCCCGTATCCTTGTCGAGCACCGGATGGTTCGCGCCGTGATGGCCGAATTTCATCTTGAGCGTCTTGCCGCCGACGGCCAGGCCGAGCAGTTGATGGCCCAGACAAATGCCGAACGTCGGAACACCCACCTCCAGAAACTTGCGGATCGCCTCGATGGCGTATACGCAGGGCTCGGGATCGCCTGGCCCGTTCGACAGGAAGATGCCGTCGGGCTTGCGCGCCAGCGCGTCCTTCGCCGGCGTCTGCGCCGGCACGACGGTCAGGCGACAGCCGCGCGAGGCGAGCATGCGCAGGATGTTGTGCTTGATGCCGTAGTCGTAGGCGACGACGTGGAATCGCGAACCCGGTGCCGCGCCGTAACCGGCGCCCAGCGCCCAGGTGCTCGCCGTCCAATCGTACGGCGCCGTGCAGCTCACCACCTTCGCGAGATCGAGCCCAGCCATCGACGGCGCGGCACGAGCGCGCGCGAGCGCGTCCTGTTCATCCTTCGAGCCCAACTGAGTGCCGGCCATGAGGCAGCCGTTCTGCGCGCCCTTCTCGCGCAGGATGCGCGTGAGCTTGCGGGTGTCGATATCACAGATGCCGACGACGCCGGCGTCGCGCAGGTAACCCGACAGATCCCCGGTCGCGCGAAAGCTCGAGGCGAGCCGCGGCAGGTCGCGAATGACGAGTCCCGCCGCGAAAATCCGCGTCGATTCGACGTCCTCGGCATTGACGCCGGTGTTGCCGATATGCGGAT
>JBGPYP010000126.1:0-7408 GCA_041493285.1 Casimicrobiaceae bacterium | reverse complement strand
GATCTATCCGGCGCCGGCGGCCGACGCGGTCGGCCTCGTCGGTATTGCGGCCGTGGTCGCATGGCAGTGGTTCGGGCGGAAGGCAGTCGCGCGAGCGGGGCGTTGAACGTGGGCAAAGCGGATGCGTTGTTCGAGCGCTACGGCAGACACCACCGGAATCCGATGAACAAGGCACTGCACTGGATCTGTGTGCCGCTGATCGTCTGGAGCGTACTTGGCCTCCTGTGGTCGGTCGCTCCGCTCGCCGCGTACGCCGCGATCGCCGTCGCGCTCGCGTTCTATCTCTGGCTGTCGGTTCCGCTCGCGCTCGGCATGGCGGTGGTGCTGGCCGTGATGCTGTATCCGCTCGCTTGGCTTGGCGAGCGCGCGCTCGTGGTATCCGGCGTCGTCTTCGTGCTGGCGTGGATCGGCCAGTTCATCGGCCACGGGATCGAGCACAGCCGGCCCTCATTCACCGAGGACGTGCGCTCGTTTCTCGTGGGACCTGCGTGGCTGCTGGGCTTCGTCTACCGCCGTCTCGGCATTGATTACTGATTCGCGGATGGCGGCACCCGAGAAGGTCAGCTTCATCGTCGCCGGTGCGCAGAAGGCCGGCACGACCGCGCTCGACGCGTACCTGCGCGAGCATCCCGAGCTGTGCCTGCCGCGCGAGAAGGAGCTGCACTTCTTCGATACGGACCGGTTCTTCGCGCTGGAGCCGGTCGACTACGCGCTCTACCACCGAGCCTTCGACCCGCGGCCGCCACAGCGCCTGCTGGGCGAAGTCACGCCGGCGTACATGTACTGGCCGACGGCGGCCGAGCGGATCGCGCGCTACAACCCTGCGATGCAGCTCATCCTGGTCCTCCGTAATCCGATCAGCCGTGCGTTCTCGCATTGGAACATGGCGCGCCAGCTCAAGCGCGAGCCGCTGGCATTCCTCGACGCGATCAAGGTGGAGCCGGAACGGCTGCGGCAGCTGCCGCTGGGCCGGGCGAAGCGCTATAACTACGTGGAACGCGGGTTTTACGTGCAACAACTGCGGCGCCTGGGGAAATACTTCCCGTCTGCCCAGATGCTGATCTTCAAGAGCGAAGAACTGCAGGCCCAGCCCGCCGAAGTACTCGCCAAGATCGCGACTTTCCTCGACATCGCCCCGTTCCCGCCGGTCGAGGAAAAGACCGTGCAGGCCCGCGAGTACCAGGACCCGATGAGCGAAGAGGACAAGCGCTATCTCATCGGCGTTTTCGAGCCGGAGATCCGCGAACTCGAGCGTGTGCTCGGCTGGGATTGCTCGGCTTGGCTCGCGTAGAGGGAGGCCGACTCCGTCGCCGCTAGAACGGCAGCGCCAGCCCCGGCGCGCTCGCGGCGAGCACGCGCCGGAACTCGCCCTGGATACGTCGCAATGCCGGCTCGGTATCTGCTTCGAAGCGCAGCACGATGACCGGCGTCGTGTTCGACGCGCGGGCGAGGCCGAATCCGTCGGCGTATTCGACGCGCAGGCCGTCGATCCGGATCACGTCGATCGCGCCGGGGAAGGTCGCGGTCTCGGCGACCTTCGCGATCAACGCGTGCGGCGTTTCGGAGTCACAGGCGACGTTGAGCTCCGGCGTGGAGACGCTCTCGGGCAGCGCCTCGAGCGCTGCGGACGGATCGGCGTGCCGCGACAGAATCTCGAGCAGCCGCGCACCGGCGTACAGGCCATCGTCGAAGCCGTACCAGCGCTCCTTGAAGAACGTGTGGCCGCTCATCTCGCCGGCGAGCAGCGCGCCGGTCTCCTTCATCTTGAGCTTGATCAGCGAATGCCCCGTCTTCCACAGCAGCGGCGTCCCGCCGTGGCGGACGATCCAGGGCTTGAGGTTGCGCGTCGACTTGACGTCGTAGATGACCATCGCGCCCGGATTGCGCGCGAGCATGTCCGCGGCAAAGAGCATCAGCTGCCGGTCCGGGTAGATGATGTGCCCGGCCTTGGTCACCACGCCGAGCCGGTCGCCGTCGCCGTCGAATGCGAGCCCGAGTTCATTGTCGGTGGTCGCAAGGCAGCGAACGAGGTCCTGCAGGTTCTTCGGCTGCGACGGATCGGGGTGGTGATTGGGGAAATTCCCGTCGACCTCGCAGAAGAGCTCCGTCACGGTGCAACCGAGTCGACGGAAGAGAGTGGGCGCGAATGCGCCGGCGACGCCGTTGCCGCAATCGACCGCGATCTTCAACGGGCGAGCCAACGCGATGTCGCCGACGATGCGATCGAGGTATTCCGGCGCGATGTCGGCGGTGCGATACGCGCCCGCGCCGCTCTTGAGCGCGCCGGCCTCGATGCGTGTCTTTAGCGCCTGGATCGCGTCGCCCGCCAGCGTCTCACCCCCGATCACCATCTTGAGGCCGTTATAGTCGGGCGGATTGTGGCTGCCGGTGACGGCCACGCTGCACTGCGTCCCCAGCTCGTGGGCGGCGAAGTAGCTCATCGGTGTCGTGACCATGCCGATGTCGATGACATGGCTCCCGCTGGCCTGAACGCCATCGCCAACGGCGCTACAAAGCTCGGGTCCTGAAAGCCTGCCGTCGCGGGCGGTAATTATCGTATCGCGGCCGCGCTCGATCGCCAGCGATCCGAGCGCCTGTCCGATCGCGCGCACGATCGGCGGCGTCAGCGTCTTGCCGACGATCCCGCGGATGTCGTAGGCCTTGAAGATGTCGGGGGGCAGCAACATGGGGTTCTAGCTCGAAAAGAATGCTACCAGTCGGCGCGGCAGCCAATCCAGGCGCCCGGGGAACCGCGGGTCCAGGAATCCGCCGTGGCCGCCGCCCTCGGGTTGCTCGAGCGTGATCGCCGCGCCCGCTTCCGCGCGCGTGGGGAGCGACGCGGCCGGGATGAACGGATCGTTGCGCGCGTTGAGCACCAGCGTGCGCACGGTCACCGCCTTGAGCCAAGGTTTGCTGCTCGCCCGCTTCCAATAGTCGTCCGCGCCGTTGAAGCCGTGCAACGGCGCCGTGACGACGTCGTCGAAGCGGTACATCGAGTCTACGCGGGCGATCGCCCCGGCATCGAGCGTTTCGGGAAAGCGGCGCGCCATCGCGAGCGCCTTCGGCACCAGCGTTGTGCGGAAGTGACGCGAATAGAGGCGATTGAGCCCCTGCTCGATCGCGATTCCGGCGGCGGTCAGATCGAGCGGCGTCGACACCGCGGCGGCGGCGGCAACGACGTCCGCCGCGCGATGTTCCTCGCGGCCGAGCCAGTTGAGGAGTGCGCTGCCTCCGAGCGAGACACCGACCGCGAACAACGGCACACCGGGCGCGAGCCTCCGGATCGTGCGCAGCATCCACCCGACCTCGGAGTAGTCGCCGGAATGGTAGGCGCGTGGGCGGCGGTTCGGCTCGCCGCTGCAGCCGCGGAAGTGCGGCACAACGCCGCGCCAGCCGAGCGAGGCGAGATGCGCCATCAGCCCGAGCGCGTAATGCGATCCGGAATTGCCCTCGAGGCCGTGGAAGAGTACGACCAGCGGCGCGTCGTCTTCCGTCTCGACGCTCTCGAGCCAATCGAAATCGATGAAATCGCCGTCGGGCGTGTCGACCCGCTGCCGGCGGTAGGGCACCTGCGGCCGCCGCACGAAGTACGGATAGATCGTCTGCGCATGTCCCCCGGGCAGCCAGCCGGGCGGGCCATAGGCGCCGTTGGTCTGCCTCATCGGTCCGATGCTCGCTTGAGGCGGTCGGCGATCGTCTTCAGCACCTTGGTGCGCGCGAAGTACTTGTCCTCGGCCTCGACCAAGGTCCACGGCGCGATCTCGGTGCTGGTGCGGTCGACCATGTCGCAGACCGCACGCTCGTACGCATCCCACTTCTTGCGGTTGCGCCAGTCGTCCGGCGTGATCTTGAAGCGTTTGAACGACGTCCGCTCGCGCGCCTTGAAACGCCGCAACTGCTCGGCCCGGCTGATCTGCAGCCAGAATTTGACGACGATGGCGCCGCCTTCGACGAGCTGCTCCTCGAACTGGTTGATCTCGCTGTATGCGCGCATCCAGTCGCTGACGCTGCAATAGCCCTCGACGCGCTCGACGAGCACGCGGCCGTACCACGAGCGGTCGAAGATCGCGATCCCGCCCAGCGGCGGGATGTTCTTCCAGAACCGCCAGAGGTACGGGTGCGCGCGCTCCTCGTCGGTCGGCACGGCGACCGGAATGGTCACATACTGACGCGCGTCGAGGGCGCCGGTGACACGCCGGATGGCGCTGCCCTTGCCGGCGGCGTCGACGCCCTCGAAGACCAGCACCAGCGAGCGTCTGGCGAAGCGCTTGTGCCGCGTCAGCCGTGCGAGCCTGCCTTGCTGCTTTTCGAGCGCGCGCTCGTAGTCCTTCGCGGAGACGTGCTGCGACAGGTCGAGATCGCGGATGAGCTTGATGTTGTCGACCACCGACGGCGCGGTCGGCGTGATCGGGTGCGTCGGCGCCGCCCGTTTGCGCGCAAGCGTGCCTTGCAGCACGGCGAGCAGGATCTTGCCGACGGTCAGATAGCGGTAGCGCTCGTCCACGCCCTCGACCACGTACCATGGCGCGTCGCCGGTCGAGGTTTCCCGCAACAGGTGCTCCCACAGATCGTGCCGCTTGCTGTAGATGCGGTACGCGTCCCAGTCGGCGCGGGTGACGCGCCAGGTCGTGCGCGAAGCGCGATCGAGCTCCTGCAGCCGCTTCTTCTGCGCCGCCTTCGACAGGTGGATCCAGAACTTGAGCAGCACCACGCCTTCGTCGGTCAGCATCTGCTCGTGCTCGCGGATCGCCTGCAGGTGCGCGTGCAACTCGCCGTCGCCGATATCGCCGCGCGCATGGGCGAGCGTCGATTCGTTGTACCAGGCGTTGAGGAAGATGCCCAGCTTGCCCCGCGGCGGCAGCGCACGCCAGTAGCGCCACGCCGGCGGATGCGCCAACTCTTCGGCGGTGCGGTCGCCGAACGCGACCACGCGGATATGCCGCGGATCCATCCATTCGGTGAGCTTGTTGGCGGTTTCGCCGCGGCCGCCGGCCTCGACGCCGGAGATGATTAGCAGTACCGGGCCGCGCCCGGATTGCGAAAGATCGAACTGCGCGTTGAGCAGCGCCTCGCGCAGCTTCGGCTCTTCGCGCGCATAGAGCCGCTTGGAGACGCGGTGTCCGATTTCCGCCGATTCGAGCATCGGTGTCTCCTCACCCTTGCCAGAACGGTGCGCACTTGCGGAACGCGCGCTGCGCGTCGCGCAAGCGTTTCAGCTCGGGGGCGACGCACGCGGCGAGCCAGCCGCGCACGACGCCGCTCGCGTGCGCGGCGCCGGCGTCGACGCCTTCCCTCGGGGCCAGCTCGTCGGTGAGCTTGGTCGCGACCTCGAGATCGTTGAGCCGTCCGAGCACCGATTGCAACCTCGAGAGCGCCGCAACGTAGGCCTCGGCGCGCTTGCCGGGAAAGAGCGGAGCGAAGAACTCGGCGGCGTAGCGCAGTTTTTTTGCCACGACGCGGGCCCGGTGCCGCTCGGCGGCGCCGATACGGTGCACATGCTTCGCCCGCTTGCGCAGCTTGCGATGCCGGGCCTCGACCACGGGCCGGATCCAGTCGCGGGCGAGTGCCGGCGTCGACACGTCCGCCGGCGCGCGCGAGAGCGCGGCGAAGAACGCTCCCGCGGCGAGCAGCAACTGCTGGAAGCGCGGCGTCGCCGCGGCATCGCGGGCGAGTCCGGAGAGCCGGCGCCGCCGCGCCGCGACGCGGGCACGCAACCGCGCGATCCCGCGTTCGCCGCGGAACTCGGCAGCGACCTTCGGCAGCGTCTCCAACGCGAACACGTCGCAGTCGCGCGCGGGGCCGAGCACCGAGCCCAGCCAGCGCAGCTCCTGCTCGAGCGGAGCGACGCTCTCGGCCGGGGCAACGAGCGCGGCGAGCTTGAGCAGCGAGCGCACGCGCCGCCAGCCGACGCGGAGCTGATGCAAATACTCGGGATCGGGTGCGGAGAGCATTCCTGCCGCATTGATCCCGACCTGCGCAATGCATTCGGTGGCGATCGCGGCCAGCGCAGCTTGCGGCGTCGAGTCGGGCGCCAGAGCGACGTCGCGTGCCCGGCGCGGCACAGGTGGTTCCTGCGTTGCCAGCGCGTACCCGCGCTCGGCCTTGCTCGCGTGCGTGACGCGGACCGGCAGATCGGCGGCGAGCGCGGAGGCGAGCTCGAACAGCCACGACGGGTCGCCGGCTTCGAGCTCGACCTCGATCTCGGAGACCGCGGCGCGCCGCCGGCCGGCACGGATCTCGCCCACGTCGAGGCAGAGTGTGGCGCGGGTGCCGTCGGCGAATGCGAGCGGTTGCAGGGAGCGGCACACGTCGGTGGCGAACACGCGCCGGTATGCGCCGCCGTTGCGGGCGAAGAGCTTGTGCCAGGGCGTGCGCGCGAGCTTCTCCGCGTCGAGCCTGGGCGCAGCGAGCCGCCATTCGAATTCGGTGCGCCGGTGCAACCCGGCTGCGGCACCGCCATCGCCCTTGACGGTCTGCAGCCAGCGCCCGCCCGCGCGGCGCAGCCGCAACGCGACGCCCGCGGCGGCTAGATCGCGCCCGGGCGTGTCGTAGTAGGTGGTGACCATGCGCGTGGTTCGCGCCCGCCCGCGCGCAACCGCGGCGACTGCGGGATGTGCCCGTACGGCAGCGAGCACGTCCGCGGACGCGGTCAGCTTGAGTTCGACTTCCTCGGCCACGGGCCGGCTCTCCACGACTTGATAGCCCGAGCGCCGACTTCCGCTCAGGTCGCGTCCGTCAGGAGCACCCGGCGATGCCGCACGGCATCCGCAAGCTCGCGCAATACGCCCACCGTCGCGTCCCAGCCGATGCACGCGTCGGTAATGCTGACTCCGTAGGCCAACGGCTGACCCGGGACGAGATCCTGTCGGCCCGGATTGATGTGGCTTTCGACCATCGCGCCGATGACGCGGTCGTCACCGCGGGCGATCTGCCCGGAAACGTCGCGCGCAACGTCGAGCTGGCGCTCGTGCTGCTTCTGGCTGTTGGCGTGCGAGCAGTCGATCATCACCCGCGCCGCGAGGCCGGCGCGGCCGAGCTCGCCGCAGACCTTGTCGACGCTCGCGGCGTCATAGTTGGGCTCGGTGCCGCCGCGCAGGATGATGTGGCAATCTTCGTTGCCCGCCGTGTGCACGATGGCCGAGTGGCCGCCCTTGGTGACCGACAGGAAGTGGTGCGGCGCGGAGGCCGCCTTGATCGCGTCCACCGCGATCCTCACCCCGCCGTCGGTGCCGTTCTTAAACCCGACCGGGCACGACAGGCCCGACGCGAGCTGCCGGTGCACTCGGCTCTCGGTCGTCCGCGCCCCGATCGCGCCCCAGGCGATCAAATCGGCGATGTACTGCGGCGTAATCATGTCGAGATACTCGGTTCCCGCTGGCAACTCGAGTTCGTTGATTTCGAGCAGGAT
>JBGPYP010000403.1:0-2232 GCA_041493285.1 Casimicrobiaceae bacterium | reverse complement strand
CTGCGCGAGCGGCTTGCACGCGAAGTGCTGCCGGATCGGGTCGAGGCGATCCGTCTGGTGACGGAGGAAATCGTGCCGCTGACCGCGAAGGAGGGCGATTTTTTTGCCGTGATCAAGGACGCAGAAGCGGGGGCCCAACTCATCGAACGCCTGCGTGCTCGTTTGGGCGAGGATGCGGTGCGGACGCTTTCGCTTAATGCCGATCACCGGCCGGAACGCGCGGGGAGTCAGACCACCATGATTTCCGACCCGGCATCTTCAGCAAAGGATAATCATGGTCTGACCCCGGTTTTGCCGGTTCGGCCGCTATGGCTTCTGCCCGCACCGTACGCGCTCGCCGCCGGCCCGGCGGGCGCGGCGCTGCAGCTCGAATCGGGTCCCGAGCGCATCGAGAGCGGCTGGTGGGATGGCGGCGACATCGGCCGCGATTATTTTGTCGGCCGCAACGCGCACGGCGAAGAGCTGTGGCTGTATCGCGATCGTGAGGGCGAGTGGTTCGTGCATGGAGTGTTTTCGTAGGGCCGAATTCATTCGGCCGCCATTGCGTCGATTTCTCGCCGCGTGCGAATGAATTCGCACCCACACATGCCCTACGCCGAGCTGCACTGCGTCTCCAATTTCAGCTTTCTGCGCGGTGCGTCGCACCCCGGGGAGCTGGTCGCGCGGGCACAGGAGCTGGGCTACGCGGCGCTGGCGATCACCGACGAATGCTCGCTCGCCGGCGTGGTGCGGGCGCACGTCGAGGCGAAGAAGTGCGGCGTTCCTCTCATCATCGGCAGCGAATTCCGTCTCGACGACGGCCTGCGTTTCGTCCTGCTCGCCACCAACCGTGAAGGCTACGGCAATCTCTCGGCGCTGATCACCCGCAGCCGCCGCAGCGCGGTCAAAGGCAGCTACCGGCTGACGCGAAGCGATCTCGCCGACGGCGTTCCTGGCTGCCTCGCGCTGTGGCTGCCGGATAGCGCGCCGGACGCAGACATCGAAGCGGCACGCTGGCTCGCGACCCGTTTTCCTCGCGCGTTGTGGATCGCCGTCGAGCGCCTGCTCGCCGCCGACGATGCCGCACGTTGCCAGAAGCTCATCGCTATCGCCGACGCAACCGGCTTGCCTCTGGTGGCTGCGGGCGATGTGCACATGCACATCCGCGAGCGGCGCGCGCTGCAGGACACGCTGACCGCGATCCGCCTCAAGACGCCGGTCGCGCAGGCCGGGCACGCGCTTTTTCCCAACGGCGAGCGTCACCTACGGCCGTTGGCCACGCTCGAGCGCCTCTATCCGCCGGCGTGGCTCGCCGAGACGCTCGCGATCGCCGCACGCTGCAGCTTTTCGCTGGAGGATCTGCGCTACGAATACCCCGAGGAAATCGTGCCCGCGGGTGAGACGCGGGTGTCGTATTTGCGGCGGCTCACCGAAGAAGGGTTCGCCCGCCGCTTCCCGGCAGGAAACGTCCCGCCCGAGCGGCTGCGCAAGGTCCGCGGCCTGATCGAGCACGAGCTCAAGCTCATCGCCGAAGCGCGTTACGAAGCGTTCTTTCTCACCGTTTACGACATCGTCGAGTTCGCGCGCTCGAAAGGCATTCTCTGCCAGGGGCGCGGATCGGCGGCGAATTCCGCGGTGTGCTATTGCCTCGGCATCACCGCGGTCGATCCGTCGCGCATGGAGATGCTGTTCGAGCGCTTCATTTCGCGCGAGCGCAACGAGCCTCCCGACATCGACGTCGACTTCGAGCATCAGCGGCGCGAAGAGGTCATCCAGTACCTCTACGCCAAGTACAGCCGCGATCGCGCCGCGCTGACCGCGACGGTGATCTCCTACCGCCCGCGCTCGGCGCTGCGCGATGTCGGCAAGGCGCTCGGGCTCGACCTCGCCGCGGTCGACCGGCTGGCGAAGTCGATGGCGTGGTGGGACGGCCGGCAGGTGCTGCCGCAGCGGCTGGCGGAAGCCGGATACGATCCCGGCAGCCCGGTGATGCGGCGGCTGTTCGATCTGGTGACGACGCTGCTCGGCTTTCCCCGGCACCTGTCGCAGCACACCGGCGGCTTCGTGATTTCGCGCGGCCCCCTGTCGCAGCTGGTGCCGGTCGAGAACGCGGCGATGCCCGAGCGCACGGTGATCCAGTGGGACAAGGACGATCTGGATGCGATGGGCTTGCTCAAGGTCGACGTGCTGGCGCTGGGGATGCTGACCGCGATCCGGCGCACGCTGGCGCTGATCGGCGAGTTTCACGGCACG
>JBGPYP010000306.1:0-3283 GCA_041493285.1 Casimicrobiaceae bacterium | reverse complement strand
CGAAGAGAACGATGACCAGCACGTGAACCAGCATGGACAGCACTACGAACTGGAGCAGCGTGGAGTCTTCGACCTTGGTGGATGCGAATCCTCGTCGAGCGGGCTGGCGATGGACGTTCACGTGCGGCGGGGCTCTCGCGGGCAACGAACGAGTGCGGGCCCGCTAGCATACCGGGAAATCGGCATCGTCCTCAGTGTCGTGACCGCCGTCGCGGCGTCGCGTTATGCTTGGCTGATGCGCACGTCCCCTCGCTCAAGCACTCGCATGCACCGCTTCGACACCATCGTGCTCGGGCTCGGAGCGATGGGCAGCGCCGCCCTTTATCACTTGGCGAGGAAGGGCAGCCGGGTTCTCGGTCTCGATCGGTTCTCGCCACCGCACGCCTTCGGCTCGACGCATGGCGATACGCGCGTCACGCGCCTGGCGATCGGCGAAGGCGAGCAGTACACGCCGCTTGCGCTGCGCTCGCACGAGCTTTGGCGCGAGCTGGAACAGGAAACCGGCAAGTCGCTGCTCACGACTAACGGCGGCCTCATCATCTCCAGTCGCGCCAAGACCTCGCGCAGCCACGTGGAAAATTTTTTTCAGAACACGCTCGCCGCCGCGCGGCGTTTCGACATCGCGCACGAAGTGCTGGACGCGGACGAGATCCGGCGCAGATTCCCGCAGTTCAAGGTGGCCGACGACGAGCAGGGCTATCTCGAGAAGGACGCCGGGTTCCTGCGACCGGAAGAGTGCGTTCGCGCACATCTGACGCAGGCGGAACGCTGCGGCGCGGAGATCCATCGCGACGAAAAGGTCCTGGAATTCCGCGGTTCGGCCACCGGGGTCAGCGTCACGACCGACCGTGGAGCTTACGCGGCCGGGAGGTTGATCGTCGCCGCCGGGCCGTGGCTTCCCGGACTGATCGGGCCGGAGCTTGCCCGGCACTTCACCGTCTACCGGCAGGCTCTCTTCTGGTTCCAAATCAATGGCCCCGTCGAGCCATTCCTTGCGGCACATTTTCCGATCTTCATTTGGGAGCTACAGAAAAAGAAGCAGGGAATCTACGGCTTCCCCGCGCTCGACGGGGCGGGCGGCGGGGTCAAGATCGCGACCGAGCAGTACGAAGTCACGACGACCGCTGCCGCGGTTCGTCGCAACGTGAGCGCCGACGAAATACGGGCGATGTACGCGGACTATGTTGTTCCGTATATCTCCGGGGTGGGCGATAAGTGCCTCAAGGCCGTCACGTGCCTGTACACGGTCACCCCGGACTTCGGATTCGTGATCGACAGGCATCCGCAGTCCGAGCGGGTGATCCTCGTCTCGCCCTGCTCGGGCCACGGATTCAAGCACTCTCCGGCGATCGGAGAAGCGCTCGCGGAGATCTCGAGCGGCGCCGCCGCCCGCTTCGATCTTACGCCGTTTGCGCTGAAGCGATTCCGCCGCTGAGGCACACCGATCGCGCTCGAGTTGCAGCGCAAGCGCGGCGGAGATCAGAAACACGCCGCTGCCGAGCCAGTGATAGAGCGCGCCGCCGAGCCCGAGCGTGCCGCCGAAATTAACCCTCAGGATCGGGAAGAAGCCGGCCTTGACGACCTGCGGCGCGATTAGCATGGCTTTGGCGGCGCCGATGTGCCGCTGCAGCCACGTCATATCCGGATCGCGGATGAAATTCGAGAACGTAGTCTCCGCCGCGTTGACCAGATCTTGCTGCTCGGTTTGCGCCAGGGCCTGTCCGTTGAAGACGGCGAACGACGCAAACGCGATCAACCCCATCCACTTGCGTGCAGCGCCAGCTGCGATTACTTTCGAGAACATGTGCGCTCCTTTCCTGTCGATGCGTTCACAGGTGCGACGCTCGCGATGGCGGCGACCGCATCCGTAACGTCAGCATCGATCACCTGGCCGCCCGCGACTATCGGCGTAATGCTGATTCGCCTGTAGGAGTGTCGCGCGCTGCATGTAGGACGTCGGCGCAGGGGCGCCGCCGACGGCGCAAAACAGCGTAAGATGAGTGCGATTTCCATAGGCGTTTTCGTAGCGCGACGCGTCGCAACCGATGGCCGAATCACAGGACTGGGCGTTTCCCGCCGAGATGCAGCCTTCCGCCGACGAGCTCTCCTTCGATCTCAGAGGCGCGCTCGACTCGGTCGTCTCGCTGCGTGCCGAAATTCCCGAGGACGCGTTCACCGCGTCGATCCTCGGCACGGAGCGCACCGGCAGCGGCGTAGTGATCCGCGACGATGGGCTGGTCCTCACCATCGGTTATCTGATCACCGAAGCCGAATCGATCTGGCTTGGCATGAACAACGGCACGGTCGTAGCCGGGCATCCGCTCGCGTACGACGTCGCGACCGGCTTCGGCCTGGTGCAACCGCTCGGACGCGTCGGTGCGCCGGCGCTCCCGCGGGGTGAATCGGCCGCGGCGGCGGTCGGCGACGACGTCGTCGTGATCGGGCACGGCGGGCGTGCGCACGCGCTCAAAGCGCACCTCATCGCCAAGCGCGAGTTCGCCGGCTACTGGGAGTACGTGCTCGACGAGGCGTTGTTCACCGCGCCGCCGCACCCGCAGTGGGGCGGTGCCGCGCTGGTCGGCGGCGACGGGCGCCTGCTCGGGATCGGCTCGCTGCTGGTGCAGGAGGCGCTCGACGGCGAACCCATCCAGGGCAACATGTTCGTGCCGGTCGATCTGCTCGAGCCGATCCTCGACGAGATGCTCAAGTTCGGCGCGCCGGCGCGGCCGCCGCGGCCGTGGCTCGGCATGTATACCGCCGAAGCGGAGGAGCGCCTGGTTGTCAGCGGCCTGGCGAAAGGCGCGCCCGCGGACACCGCGGGCGTGCGGCTGGGCGACATCGTGATCGAGGTCGCCGGCGAGCGCGCGTCGGGGTTGGCGGACATGTTCCGCAAGGTTTGGCGTCTCGGGCCGGCGGGCGTCGAGGTTCCGCTCACCGTGGCGCGCGCCAGCGAGCTGATGCGGCTCAAGTTACGCTCGGCCGACCGCGGCGACTTCCTGAAGAAGCCCCAGTTGCAGTGAAGCTCACGGCGCGAGGAGGGGAGTCCCTGCCGCATGCAGGTGCGGCGGATCCGCCGGGCGCGGTGGCACTGGCGCGGCGCCAGACCTGGGGCCTGATCGGCATCGTGCTGGTGTTGTTCGCGGTGCTCCGCTTTTATTTCGGTCCCCTGCCGCAGGACCCTGCCTATCATTTTTTCGCCGACACGCGCGTCTGGGGTCCGATTCCCCGCGCCGGCGACGTCCTCACCAATCTCGCGATCCTCGCGGCCGGCCTCGCGGGCCTG
>JBGPYP010000028.1:0-14282 GCA_041493285.1 Casimicrobiaceae bacterium | reverse complement strand
TGCCGTAGTCGTCGAGGCCGAGCGCGGCAAAATTTACCCGATGCAGCGCGGCGATTACCCGGTTCATTTCGGCGAAAATCGCGTCGCGTTGGGTATTACTCATGCCCGGCAGCGCCGGGTCCCAGAAAATGCGCCCATCGACGCAATCCATGACGTAGAACTCGGTGCCGATGACGCTCGCGTCCTCGCACAGGCACCACGTCCTGGGCACCGGGACCTCGCTGTCCCGGAGCGCCGTGATCACCCGGTACTCGCGCTCGACCGCGTGGGCCGAGGGCAGGAGCTTGCCGGGTGGCTTGCGGCGAAGCACGTAGCGTCCGCCGCCGGCGGTCACGCGGAAGGTGGGGTTCGATTGTCCCCCCTTGAATTGCTCGACGGCGAGTGGCCCCGTGAAGCCGCCGATGCGCTCCCGCAGATACGCCTCGAGCCGGTCGAGGTCGACGCGATGCTTGTCCGGCACCGGGATGGTGCCGACGTAGGCTTCCTCGGCTGCGTCCGCCATCTAGCAGGCTGATGCAGAGCCCGTCGGGGTTTCGACGATATGGCCGCGTCTGCGGCGTTGCTCGCCTTGCGAATATGCGCCTGCTATTCGACGCGGCTCGCGCCTTGCATCCGGGGCCATCTCGTCCGAAACGCGGCTCATGAGGGGCTCTGCATCAGCCTGCATAGCCTAACCGACGAGGTAGCCGCCGTCGACGACCAGGCATGCGCCGGTCGTGTAGCTGGCCGCGGCGGAGACCAGATACAGCACCGCTCCGGCCATCTCGCCGGGCTGCGCGACGCGCCCCATCGGAACGTGCGTCGTGGTCATGCGTTTGATCGCCTCGTCGTCGGTGTGAATGAGCGCCGCGGCGAACTTGGTGTCGGTCACGCCGGGAGCGATCGCATTCACGCGCACACCCATCGCTGCGCACTCCTTCGCAAACGCCTTGGTCATCGCGATCACTGCCGCCTTGGTGATCGAATAGATGCCCTGCCAGTGGCCCGGCACGATGCCGTTCACCGACGCGACGTTGACGATCGAGCCCCCGCCATGCTTCGCCATGACCTTTGCGCCGAGCGACGACATGAAGAAATAGCCGCGGATGTTCACGTCGACCGTTTTCTGGAACGCGCCCGGGTCGGTGTCGACAATAGGACCGAAATAGGGGTTGGCGGCGGCATTGTTGACCAGGATGTCGAGCCGGCCGTGTTCGGTTTCGATGGCAGTCAGCAGCGCCCGGATCTGCTCGGGCTCGCCGATGTGGCAAGCGCGCGCTTCCGCCTTGCCGCCGCCGCCGCGAATCGCTGCAGCAACGCTCTCGCAACCTTCAGCCTTCCGGCTGGAGACGATCACCTGCGCGCCGTGCGCGGCAAGCGTCCGGGCGACGGACTCACCGATGCCGCGGCTGGCGCCGGTGACCAGCGCGATCTTGCCGCTGAGGTCGAAAGGATCGGGGGTCGGCATCGTGGGCGCTCCGCGATTAAATGCCCGGCGAACAGTCCGCGTCGCCGGTTTGAATATTCCGCATGGAGATCATACTATCCCCGCACCCGGCAGGTTCCGAATGGCGGCCTCCTTGGACCGATAGCGCAGACATGTCACCTCACGTATCGGCCGCGGCGCCGACTCGCCACGCGATCCCACTCACTCCGCTCGTGGGGCGACCGGCGAGGCGGAGCGAGGCTCCACGAGCAAAGCGAGTGGAGGCGACCCGAGCCGGGCGCAAGGGCCGGCAACTCGACGTGATTAATTCCCTGATGGTCCCGGACCCCCTCGCCCCGGGCTCGCGTCGCTAGCATGAGCGAGTCCCCGGCGACCGGCTTTCCTCTCATCTGAATCGATGCCCGACTTCTGGCGTTCCTGCGGCCACGGCCTGCTCGCGATCACGCCAGACGGCCGGCTCGCGCTCAGCGACGCCTTTCTGCGGCATTTGTTGTTGCGGCCCGAGCTCTCGCCCCTGCCCGAGTCCTGCGCTTCCGAACGCGCGCTGCACCGGAATCTGCTGGGCAAGCCGCGTCGGGCCGTACCCGCGGCGGAGATCGCGGCCATGGCGGACCCGGACGCGCGCGACAACTATCGGATCTGGCTGCGCTTCCGCGATCGCCTGGTCGCCGCGCCTGATCTCGAGTCGGCGTATGTCGCGCTTTTCCAGGGCGATGGCGTCGACGTGCCGCCGCTGTTCGTGCATCAGCTCACGCAGATTCTCCTGCGCCACATCCTGGGCGAGTCCGCGGCGCCGATCGAGGCCCGGGCGGCGGAAATGCTCTTTCGCCCGCAGCGGGTGAGCGTGCTGGCCGACGGCGCGGTCATGGCTGCCGATGTCGAGACCGTCGAGCGGTACGCTACCACGGGCGGGTTCGGCACCCTGGGCGAGCTTCTGGCGCAAAACCGTACGCCGACTCGAACTATCGACCTCGACGTGCTGTCCGAGGACAACGCCGCCGCCTACTGGGACCGGGACGAGCAGTACGACTTCGCCGTGAGCCTCAACCGCGGCGGACGCGCGCTCGACGCGCTCTGCCGAGTGCTCGAGCGCTGGATTGCGCACTTCCTCGCCGTCGAGGTGACGATCCGGCCGCACCGCGAGATCGAGGACGCGCGCTGGGTCTGGCACGTCGGGCTCGACGCCGAGGCGAGCGCATTGCTCAACGATCTGTACAATCGCGTCGAAGTCGCCGACGAGCGCATGGAGCGGCTGCTGTGCCTGTTCGAGTTGGTCTTCGCCGCTGCGAGTGACATGCGCCCCGCGATCGCCGGCCGGCCCGTCTACCTGGCGATGGCGATGGATCGCGACCAGCGGCTGAAGCTCAAACCGCAGAACCTGTTGCTGAACCTGCCGCTGGCGCGGCCACAATGAGGATCGAATTCGTATGAACGGTACCAACCCAGTATTGCCGGGGGCGCTCGCAGTCGCCGCCATCGCCGCGTGGGCGTGCTCCGCCGCGAGCGCACAAACTGCGGCGCCCGGTGCGGAGCCGAGCGCACCGCCCGTCGCCGCGCCGTCGCCCGCAGCTCCGCCGTCACCGCTGGACGCACTCGCGTGGCTGCGAGGCTGCTGGAGGGGCGAGGTCAACCGGCGCGAGTTCCTCGAGCAGTGGTCGCCTCCGCGTGGCGGCATGATGGTCGGCATCAGCCACACCGTGGTCGCGCCCAAATTTCAGGGCACGCTCAGAGAGAAAATGGACGCGGCCGGCAAGGTGAAGGCGGATCCCGGCAAGGAGAAGACGCAGGACTACGAGTATCTGCGCCTCGAGGCGAGGGCCGAAGGCGTCTACTACGTCGACGTTCCGTCCGGCAAGAAGGAGCTTGCCTTCAAGCTGACGGACGTCGCCGATGACAAGGGCACCAAGGCCTTCACGTTCACCAATGCGGTGGACGAATTCCCGCAGCGCATCGTCTATCGGCACGCCAATGGGGGCTGGCTTTATGCGCAGGTGATGGGGAAGCCCGGCGACGCGGCCAAGGACATCACCTACCCGATGCAACACGTCGACTGCGTGACGGGCGCGCTCCTGAGCGAGTAGTTGCGGCGACTGCGATGCCGGCTCCAACCGCAGGTTCCGCGCTGGCTGGCCTCGAGCGGCTGCTCGCCGCTGGCAAAGACGGAGCGCTGCTGCGCTTCGGGCTCGGCAACGAGTATCTCAAGCTTGGCGATGCCGAGGCCGCGGCCACACACTTGCAGCGCGCCGTCGAGATCGATCCCGCGTATTCCGCGGCCTGGAAGATGCTCGGCAAAGCGCTCGCATCCGCCCACCGCGACGACGAGGCGCTCGCCGCCTGGGGCGAGGGCATTGCAGCAGCGGAACGCAAAGGCGACAAGCAGGCGATGCGCGAGATGCAGGTGTTCGCGCGCCGCCTTGCCAAGCAGCGCGCCCAGGAGTAAAGTTTCTAAATGCTGCGGCGCAGCATTCGATCGTGGATCGCTTTCGGCGATCCGTGCCTCCCCCGATGTTCCCTTCACCTCGGTAAGCTCTCGGCTTTCCGCACCTGTTTCGCGAGACGCTAGCGCGGCGGGCAGACCGCCATGACGACGTACGAAAAGCTGCGGCACCTGGTCATCGGCAAGCCGCTCGATCCGTTCAGCGCGAGCACGCGCCAGCACATCGCGCTGGCCGCCTTCCTCGCCTGGGTGGGACTGGGCGCCGACGGCCTGTCGTCGTCCGCGTATGGTCCCGAGGAGGCGTTCAAGGCACTCGGCGCCTATACGCACCTCGGGCTTTTCATGGCGCTCGCCACCGCGGCGACGGTGTTCATCATCTCGCTCGCGTACAACCAGGTGATCGAGCTGTTCCCGACGGGCGGCGGCGGTTACCGCGTTGCGACCAGTCTGATCGGCCCGCGCGCGGGGCTCGTCTCCGGCGCAGCGCTGATCGTCGACTACGTGCTGACCATCGCGATCTCGGTCGCGAGCGGGGTCGACGCGCTGTTCAGCCTGCTGCCCGCGTCCTTCGGCGCGTTCAAGCTCGGCACCGAGCTCTCGCTGGTCACCGTGCTGCTCATGCTCAACCTGCGCGGCATGAAGGAGTCGATCCGCGTGCTGTTGCCGATCTTCGTCGGCTTCTTCATCACGCACGTGATCCTGATCACCTACGGGATCTTCGGGCATTCGCAGGGCCTCACGCTGGTCGTTCCCGACGCGCTCGGCGAGACGCGCGCGCTCGTCCACGACATCGGCTGGGTTGCCGCGCTGTCGCTGTTCCTGCGCGCGTACTCGCTGGGCGGCGGTACGTACACTGGGATCGAGGCGGTATCGAACAACGTGCAGACGCTGCGCGAGCCGATCGTTCGCACCGGCAAGCTGACGATGTTCTACATGGCCGCGTCGCTGGCCTTCACCGCCGGCGGCATCATCCTGCTCTATCTCCTCTGGCACGCGCAGCCGGTCGAGGGTCAGACGCTCAACGCCGTCGTGTTCGGGAGCATTCTCGAGAGCCTGGGCATGGGGGCCCGATTCAATCAGGTCGCGCTGCTCGTGGTGCTGGTCACCGAGGCGGGGCTGCTGTTGGTCGCCGCGAACACGGGCTTTCTTGGTGGCCCGCAGGTACTTTCCAACATGGCGGGAGATTCGTGGCTGCCGCATCAGTTCCGCCATCTCTCGACGCGCCTGGTGACGCAGAATGGCATCGTCATCATGGGCCTGGCGGCGCTGGTCATCGTCCTCTGGAGCCGCGGCAGCGTCGACCTCTTGGTCGTGCTCTATTCGATCAACGTCTTCCTGACATTTTCGCTGTCGCTGCTCGGCCTGTGCATCTACTGGTGGCGCGCGCGCGGAAAGGATCGCCGCTGGCTGCACCGGCTCGTGTTCTCAGGCGTCGGACTCCTGGTGACCGCGGGAATCCTGCTTGTGACGCTGGTCGAGAAGTTCGGCGAGGGCGGCTGGGTGACCGTGGTCATCACGTCGCTGGTCATCGCGATCTGCCTCGCGATCCACCGGCACTACGACTCGGTCAAGGCGCGGCTCAAGGAAGTCGACGAGATCTTCAGCGCCGCCGCGTGTCCCAAGTGCGAGAATCCGCCGCCGCTCGACCCGCAAGCGCCGACCGCCGTGTTCATGGTCGGCTCGAGCCGCGGCGGCGGCATCCACACGGTGCTCTGGGTGCAGCGGCTGTTCCCGAACCACTTCCGCAACTTCATCTTCATCAGCGCCAAGGCGGTCGACGCGCAGAGCTACGGGGGCGCGGAGCAAATCGAGAAGCTCCGCTGTGCGCTCGATCGCGCGCTGGCCTTCTACGTCGATTACTGCAACGCGAACGGACTGGCCGCGACCGCGCGCTTCTCGCTCGGCACCGACCGAGTCGACGAGCTGGTCAAGCTGGCCGAGGAGGTGCAGAAGGAGTTCCCGAATTGCGTGTTCTTCACCAGCAAGCTCGTCTTCCGCAACGAGAACTGGGTCACTCGCCTGCTGCACAACCAGACCGCGCTGGCGCTGCAACGGCGGCTGCATTTGACCGGCATGCAGATGGTGATTCTGCCGATGCAGCTGTAGCTGCGCGAGCCCGCGGCGAGGGGCTTCCGCGACGGTCGAGCGGATTCCTCACGCCGAGTCGTCAGCCCTTGCGCCCGGCTCGGGTCGCCTCCACTCGCTTCGCTCGCGGAGCCTCGCTCCGCCTCGCCGGTCGCCCCACGCGCCTAGCGAGTGGGGATCGTGCGAGGCGAGTCGCGGTAGAGCCCGACGCGCCGACCTTAGCAGGGCGCAACGAGGCGAGGAGGGCGAGACCTGCTGCGCTTGGCATAACTTCGTTGCTCGGCCGCTCGGAATCCTCGTGTACTAATTATGTACACTCCGGTTCTTCGCGCTCAGTTGGCAAAAGCCGGCGCCTCGTTCTGCCTGCGCTCGCGATGGTCCTCAGCCGTGGTAGCCAGGGTTAAGCCGGACTTGACCCGGGCGGCGCTTTACTTTGACGTGCACCCCCCGGGATACGCTGTGCTCACCCCAGGCTACGGCCGCGCACCGCATCGACGCCGCGATTGGCGAGCGCGTCGGCGCGGTGATTGCCCTCGGTGTCGGCATGGCCCTTCACCCAGTGCCAGGTAATGTCGTGCGCGCGGGCGAGCTGATCGAGCTCGAGCCACAGATCCGCGTTCTTGACTGGCTTGCGGTCGCTCGTCTTCCAGCCGTTCTTTTTCCAGGTGCCGATCCAGGTTTCGATGCCGTTCTTGACGTATTGCGAGTCGGTGTAGATTTCGACCGCCGTCCGGCGCTTGAGGCTCGTCAGCGCCTGGATGACCGCGGTCAGCTCCATCCGGTTGTTGGTCGTCAGCGACTCGCCGCCGAAGAGCTCGCGCTCGCGCCTGCCGTGCTGCAGCAGCGCGCCCCAGCCGCCCGGGCCCGGGTTGCCCTTGCACGAGCCATCGGTGTAGATCACGACCGGCGCCGTCATGCGGCGCCGCTCACTCGCGCACGTCGGCGCATTCCCGAACCTGCCGCGCTGCAGATGCGAGCGCCTTCTTGCGCACGCGCCGCGACCAGGCGGGCGTGATCACGCGCATGCCGAGGACCCGCTTGGTCGCACGGAGGAAGTAGACGCCGCCCGCGACCGGCCACCAGCGGTCGCCGGCCTTCTCGAAAAAGTGAAAGCGCTGCAGCCATTTTTCCTGCGCGAACGGCGGCGCATAGCAATCGAGCCGCCCACCGGCAACCTCGAAGCCGAGCAGCGAGAGCCAATCCTTGAGCCGGTAGAGCGCGATGAAATTGCCCGTCCAAGGCATCGTCTGCTCGCGGCCGAAATAACGCTTCGCGCCGAACAGGCTGAACGGATTGAAACCGGCGATGATCAGCTGACCTTCGGGCCGAATCACCCGGTGGACTTCGCGCAGCAACTGATGCGGCTGGTCGGTGAACTCGAGCGTGTGCGGCAGGACGATCAGGTCGATGCCGTTCTCGGCGAAAGGCAGCCAATGCGGGTCGGCGAGCACCTGCGCCGGCTCCTCGAGGTCGACCGTCAGGCGCGTGGTGATGCGCGAGCCGCGCAGGAACGGGCATTCGGGCAGCCCGACCTGCAACGCGTGGAAGCCGAAGAGATCGGAAAGCGTGCGGTCGAAGTAGGCCTGTTCGCGAGCGACCAGATAGCGCCCGAGCGGGGTCGCGAACCATTCCGCCAACGTGCCCGTTGACATGGCCACCGGCGCTGTCGAAGATTCGGCCATGACGACGATTATCCCGATCCCGGCGTTCGCCGACAACTACATCTGGTTGCTGCGAAGCCACACGGCCGCGGCGGTGGTCGATCCGGGCGACGCGACCCCGGTCATCGCGCACTTCGAGCGGGAGCGCCTCGAGTTGTGCGCGATCCTGACCACGCACCATCACGGCGACCACGTCGGCGGCGACCGTGCGCTGCTCGCGCGCTGGCCCGTGCCGGTATTCGGCCCGGTGCGGGAGACGATCCCCGGGCGCCCGCACGCGCTCGCGGAAGGCGATGTGAGCACGGTCCCCGGCATCGGGCTCGAATTGTCGGTGCTCGACATTCCCGGACACATCGCGGGCCACATCGCGTACGTCGCGCGCGACGCCGAAGCGCCCGCTCGTTTTCTGCGGCGACACGTTGTTTGCGGTGGGGTGCGGGCGTCTGTTCGAGGGCACGCCGCCGCAGAGGGTGACGTCGCTGGGCAAGCTCGCGGCCCTGCCCGGACCGACGCGGGTCTACTGCGGCCATGAATACACGCTGGCGAACCGTCACTTCGCGCGCGCGGTCGAACCGGTCAATGTCTCACTCCAGGAGTGCCAGGCGCGCGAGCAGCAGAAGCGCGACCGCGGCGAGCCCACGCTTCCCTCGACGATCGACGAGGAGCGTGCGGCCAACCCGTTCCTGCGGATCGACGAGCCTTCCGTGCGCGCCGCGGCGGAGCTGCGTGCGGCGCGCGCTTGCCGATCGCGTCGCGGTCTTCGCCGAGATCCGGGCCCGGAAGAACGCGTTCTGACGCCCGGGCTCGACTTGACGCGCTCCCGCGCCGGCCCCTACCATCCGACCATTTTGCGCAATCCTCGATCAACCTTCGCGGTGGCGCCGTCGCTTGCCTTCGCTGCCGTGCTCGCGCTGGCGCTGACCGCCTGTGCGACCGCGCCGCGCGCGACGTCGCCCGCGGCGGCTGCCGAGCCCGCAGTTCCGGCGAGTGCCGCGGAAGAGCCTGCAGCTCCCGAGCAGCCGATCACTGCCGCCGAACTCGCGGCGGAGCCGATGCCCGTCATCCTGCCACCGGAGCCGCCGGGGGAGCTTGCGATTGGTGGCGACCCGGACTCAGTTACTAACGCAACGCTGCAGCTGCGCTCGGAATACGGTGATCTGTGGACGCGGATCCGGCAGGGCTTCGTGCTCGACGATCTCGACACGCCGCCGGTCAAGAAAGCGGAGGCTTGGTACGCGGCGCGACCGGATTATGTCGCGCGCATGGTAGGGCGCAGCCGGCGCTACCTGTACCACATCGTCGTCGAAGTCGAAAAGCGCGGCATGCCGTTGGAGATCGCGCTGCTGCCGATGATCGAGAGCGCGTACAACCCGATGGCGTACTCGCGCAGCCGGGCCTCGGGCATCTGGCAATTCATACCGTCGACCGGCAAGTTCTACGGGCTCAAGCAGAATTGGTGGTTCGACGAGCGCCGCGACGTTATCGCCGCGACCGAAGGCGCGCTCGACTATCTGCAGAAACTCCACGCCGAGTTCGGCGATTGGTACCTTTCGCTGGCGGCGTACAACTGGGGCGAGGGCGCGGTTCGCCGGGCGATCGCGACCAACCGGAAACGAGGGAAGCCGACCGACTACCTGAGCCTCAAGATGCCGGCGGAGACGCGTGGCTACGTTCCGAAGCTGCAGGCGGTAAAGAACATCGTCAACGATCCCGAGCGCTATGACTTGACGCTCGCCGAAATCCCCGACGCGCCGTATTTCACTGTCGTGAGGACGACCAGGAAAATGGACGTTAAAGTCGCCGCGGAGCTCGCAGAGATGCCCCAGGACGAATTCCTGTCGCTGAACCCGCAGCACAATCGGCCGGTGATCGCCGGGGCGGACGAAGCCACGCTCCTGCTGCCTTACGACAAGGCCGAGCTGTTCGCGGCCAAGCTCGAGCTCACCGATCAACCGATGGTGACCTGGCAGGCATACAAGCTCAAGCCCAACGAAACGCTGCAGCAGGTCGCCGTGCGCTTCGGGCTGCCTCTTGAGACGCTGCGCACGGTCAACGGCATCGGGTCGCGCGCCAAGGTGCCCATCGGGCACGCGCTGCTGGTGCCCTCGCAGGCGCCGTCGGACGCGACGGTCGCGAGCCTGCAGAACGCGATGTTCACTAGCGTGCCGAGCGGGCGCAGCTTTTACCACCGGGTGCGCACCGGCGAGACGCTCTCCTCGATCGCGGCGCGCTACGACGTCTCCACGCAGGACCTTAAGGGCTGGAATGCGGGCCTTGCGGCCAAGGTCGTGCCTGGGCAGCGGCTGCGCGTAGTAGGCGACGCCGGGCCGGTCCGCGGCAAGAACTCCAAGCGTAGCGGCACGACACACACTGCGAAGGCGAAGGCGAAGGCGGCGGCGACGGGCAGCGGCACCGGTCGCGTCAAGCAGGCCGCCACGCCGGCGAGCCACCCCGGGCACCGCGCCGCCGCTCACTGAAGGTTCACCGGTCGTCCATAACAAAACAGGCGACACTTGCGCGTCGCCTGTTTTGGGGGCCATCGCAGTCCTGCGACGGCCATGCGGCCACGAGAAGCTTAGAGCTTCTTGGCCTTCTTGGCCTTCTTCTTCTTGGCGGCCTTTCTCTTCTTGGGCGCAGCCTTGCGCTTCTTGGCGACCTTCTTCTTGGCCGGCTTCCTCTTGGCTGCTTTCCTCTTCTTCGGGGCAGCCTTGCGCTTCTTGGCCTTCTTCTTCGCGGTCTTCTTCTTCGCGGTCTTCTTCTTGGCGACCTTCTTCTTCGCTGCCTTCTTCTTGGCAGCCTTCTTCGGGCCAGCCTTCTTGGCCTTGCGCTTCTTCGCCTTCTTCTTCGGCGCAGCCGGCGCTGCCGGAGACGCCATCGTCATCATGTCAGCCATCATCTTCAGTTCTCCTGTCTGAGTTGCTGAAACTGTTATCAGTGCTACCGCTTCAGCGCAGGTCCCGCCGGTTTTGCGTCGGTGTCGCACCGCATCTTGCTCGACCCCTTGACAAACCCATTGACACCTGCTGCCTGAATTCTAGCCAAATTTTTTCGAATTACAAGATTTAATTGCGATTTCGGGTGACGCTGAGCGTCAGTGTTGCGAATTAGCACACCGTGTGCAGCGCGCGATTTCGAGCTTTTGCGACCGCGCCGGTCGCGGCGGCGACGAGGTCACGGCAGCCGCGATTCGCGCGCGAAGAGTTCGCCGACGCTCTCGCGCCGCCCGACGAGATGCATCGTGCCGCCATCGACGAGCACCTCCGCGGCGCGCGGCCGCGAGTTATAGTTCGAGCTCATCGCCATCGCGTAGGCGCCCGCGGACAGGATCGCCAGCAGGTCGCCTTCCGCAAGCGCGAGCTCGCGGTCGCGCGCCAGGAAGTCGGCACTTTCGCAGACGGGGCCGACGATCTGCCAGATCCGTGGGCGTTCGCTGCGCGGGCGCACCGGGCGTACGTCGTGCCACGCATCGTAGAGGGCCGGGCGCAGGAGATCGTTCATCGCCGCGTCGACGACGGCGAAGCTGCGCTCGGCGCCGGGTTTGAGGTACGCGACCCGCGTCAGCAGGACGCCGGCGTTGCCCGTCAGCCGCCGGCCCGGCTCGAACAGCAGCGACTCTCCGCGGCCGCGGAAGAGCTCTACGATCATCGCCGCATACGCCACAAGATCCACCGGGGTCTCGTCGCGATAGCGGATCCCGATGCCGCCGCCGAGGTCGACGTGCTCAAGGCGGATCCCCTCGGAGGCGAGCGTATCGACCAGCTCGAGCACCTTCGTCGCCGCCTCCCGATACGGCTCGAGCGCCGTGATCTGCGACCCGATGTGGATGTCGATGCCCCGCAGAGCGATGTTGCCGAGCCCGGCGGCGCGGCGGAAGAGCGGTAGCGCCTCGGCGAACGCGATTCCGAATTTGCTCTCCTTGAGCCCGGTCGAGATGTATGGATGCGTCCGCGGATCGACGTCGGGATTGAGGCGAAGGCTCACCGGCGCGCGCTTGCCGAGCGTTCCGGCGATCCGGTCGAGTTGCGCGAGTTCGCTGGCGGATTCGACGTTGAAGCAGTGAATGCCCAGTTCGAGCCCCTGGCGCAGCTCGGCGGCGGTCTTGCCAACGCCGGAGAAGACGACCTTGCGCGGGTCGCCGCCCGCGGCGAGCACGCGCGACAGCTCGCCGCCGGAGACGACGTCGAAGCCGCTGCCCAGCCGGGCGAACACGTCGAGGACGGCCAGGTTCGAGTTGGCCTTCATCGCGTAGCAGGTGAGATGACGGACCCCCGCGAACGCGTCGTCGAACTCGCGATACGCCGCCTCCAGCGCGGCGCGCGAGTAGACGAAGCATGGCGTGCCGTGGCGCGCCGCGATGTCGGTGAGCGGTACGCCCTCGACGCACAGCGTGCCGTCGCGATCGGCGAGCGCCGTCACTCTTTCTTGTCCTTGTCTTCGGCGGGAATGTCGGATCCCGGCGCCGTCGGATCGGGCGTCTTGGGAGGCAGCGTCGTCGGCGGCACCGCGCCGGGCGGCAGGCCGGTCGGCGCGGGCGCGGACTTGCCGGGAGGAAGCTTCAGCGGTCCCTTGATGCCGCATCCGGCGACCGCGAACACGGCCGCGCAGGCGATGATGGCGGCGATGGAACGGCGTAACATCCGGAACTCTGTATACGACACCAACATGCGATTGCGGCGAAGTCTAACATGCGGCAGTCAACCCCTCCGATGCGGGACGAGAGCGCATTCGTCGCACTGACCGAGCGCGTCCTCGAGGCGATCGGCGCCGCGCTCGACGCGGCGGAAAGCGGCGATCTCGACTGGTCGGAGAACGACGGCGTGCTCACCGTCGACTGCGGCGCCGGCGGCCGCATCATCGTCAATCGCCATGTGCCGAACCGCGAGCTCTGGGTCGCGGCCAAGTCCGGCGGATTCCACTTTCGCGCCGAAGGCGGGGCCTGGAAGGACACGCGTAGCGGCGAAGAACTGAGCGCCGCACTGCAGCGGTTGCTGCAGGAACAGGGCGGGGCCGCCGTCGAGTTTCCGCCCCTGCCTGCGTAGCCCGGGGAGCGTCAATCCAGCAACGGTGTCAGCGCGTCGAGCTCGCGGCGCGCCTGTACGTGTCCGGGCAGTAGCGACTCGACCAGCGCCCAGAACTGCGGCGAATGGTTCAGCTCGATCAGATGCGCGACTTCGTGCGCGATGACGTAGTCGGCGATGCGCGGAGGCAGCTGCACCAGCCGCCAGTTGAGCCGGATCTCGCCTCTATGATTGCAGCTGCCCCATTGCGCGCGCGCGTTGGATAGCTTGACCGCCGGCGGCACGGCCTTCAGGCGGCTCGCGAAATGCAATGCGCGCGGGGCGAGCAATGACAACGCCTGTTCCTTGAGCCAGCGGCAGACGAAGACGCCGATCTCGGTCTGATCGCCGGGCGTCGGGTGCAGTACGGTCAGGTGCAGCAGATCGGCGGCGATGGCCTTCTTGCGCGCGGGGAAAAGCGCCAGCGTCAGCGACCGCCCCTGGTAGAGCAGCGGCGCGCCCGCGTGCCATTCGGTCGGCAGCGAATCGCGATTGCGGTCGCGCCACTCGGCAAGTGTCTCGACGACCCAACGGGCGCGCTCGGTCAGCGCCAGCTCGATTTCGCGGATCGAGACCCAGCGCGGCGCACGGACGATGAGACCGCTGTGATCGATCGTCATGCCGATCGATTGCCGGCGGGCACGAATCAGGCGGTAATCGACGTCCTGGCCGGCAAGCGGCACGCGACGCAGATTGCCGTCGCCGTCGCCTTCGCGACGCCCGATCAGCCGCGATGGGCGGGCGGCTGGTGCAGCGGATTGCCCAGCCGCGTGACCTCGTCCTCGATCCACGTCTCGACCTCGCTGATCAGCTGTTGCATGTCCTTGCCCTCGGTTCGGATCGGCGGTCCGATCGAAACGGTGACCGTGCCAGCACGTTTCCCCAGCACACCCTTGGGCCACAAATAGCCGGCATTATGCGCCACTGGGACAATGGGTATGTCAAGCGCGACCGCGAGCCGCGCCCCGCCGGTCTTGTAATGCGCGCGCGTCCCCGCGCGGATTCGCGTGCCTTCCGGATAGACGACGATCCAGAATCCCTGCGCCAGGCGCTCGCGCCCCTGCTCGGCGATCTGCTGCATCGCGTCCGTGCCCGCCTTGCGGTCGATGGTGATCGGCGAGGCCAACGTGAACGCCCAGCCGAAGAATGGGATCGACAGCAGCTCCTTCTTGGCGACGAAGGCGAGCGGGGGAAAAAGAAAGTTGAGCGCCAGCGTCTCCCAGGTCGACGAGTGCTTGGACATCACGATATGCGGCGAGGTGGACGGCGGGATGTTCTCCGCCCCGATGACGCGATGGCGGATGCCGCAGATCCAGCGCGCCGCGACCAGATTGACGCAGCACCAGCCAGTGATGAACCGGAACCGCGGCAGCGGCGGCACCCAGAACGCCAGCAGGACGAGCGTGGCGTAGATCGGCGTAAAGACGAGTTGGAACAGAGAGAACAGGAGCGAGCGCAGCGCCGACATCGGGTGCGGGTCTAGGGAATCTCTGAGTGAGCCTCGCATGAGCTGCGTTTCTGGCGCAATGGCCTCAGATGCTAGGCCTCATTGGCCAACTGCGGGCGCAGCGAATAGTTCATCCTATTCGCAAGCCGCGCAACAACGCAGATGAGGC
>JBGPYP010000019.1:0-15830 GCA_041493285.1 Casimicrobiaceae bacterium | reverse complement strand
GCCACCGTCGCGCGAATTTCTTGGCGTCGAGTTCTCGGCCCTCGCGCTCGGCTCGGGTCGCCTCCACTCGCTTCGCTCGCGGAGCCTCGCTCCACCTCGCCGGGCGCCCCACTTGCGTAGCGCGTGGGGGTCGAGCGTCCGCGAGTCGCCGCAGCGGTCGACACGCGACTTGACACACTGGATTGACCGTCCGAGGAGGCCGCGGACGCGGGCCCGCATCGATGGCCCCCATGAGCGCAGCGAGTGGGGATCGCGCGTGGCGAGTCGGCGCAGCGGCCGACATGCAACATAACACGTCGCGCCAACGGGCCAAGGAGGCCGCGGGCGCGAGCAAGCCGTTACGCGGCAGTGAAGTGCCCGGACTTGCCGCCGGATTTCTCGAGTAGGCGCACGTTCTCGATGCGCATGCCGCGATCGACCGCCTTGCACATATCGTAGATCGTCAGGAGGCCGACGGCGGCGGCGGTCAGCGCCTCCATCTCGACGCCGGTGCGATCGAGCGTTTCGGCGACGACCTCGATCGCCACGGCGCTCGCGAGTTCGTCGAGCGCGAACTCGACTGTGATCGAGGTCAGCGGCAGCGGATGCGCGAGCGGGATCAGCTCAGCGGTGCGCTTGGCCGCCTGGATCGCGGCGATGCGCGCGATGCCCAGCACGTCGCCCTTCGCGGCGTTCCCGCCGCGGATCATCGCTAGCGTCTCCGGTCGCATCGCGATGCGGCCGCCGGCGCGTGCGAGCCGGCGGGTGATCTCCTTGCCGGCGACGTCGACCATGCGCGCCTGACCGGCGGCGTCGAAGTGGGTAAAATGTGCCCGCTGCCCCGTCATCGCGCTCGGTTGCCCTCAGTTGCCCTCAATCATCCCGGTTCCCCGGTCAGAAACTTTACCCGTGCCGCGACAATCATAGCACCGTGCCCCGGACACTCTCGCCTGCTCGGTCCTCGCGCCGCGCCCGCGCCGCCATGGTCGCATGGATCGGAAGCTCGCTCGTGCTGACGCCGCTTGCCGTCGCGCAGCAGAACCTGCCCGAGCTGGGCGACCCGTCGCAGGCGTTTCTTTCCGGAGCGCAGGAACGCAAGCTCGGCGAGAGCGTAATGCGCCAGATCCGCGGCAGCGGCGGCTACCTCAACGATCCGGAAGTGAACGGCTACCTGAACGAGCTCGGCAACCGGCTGGTCACGGCGATTCCCGGTGCGCCGTTCGACTTCGAGTTCTTCGCGATGGCCGATCCTTCGATCAACGCCTTTGCGCTGCCGGGCGGTTTCGTCGGCGTGAACAGCGGCCTGATCCTGCTCGCGCAAACCGAATCGGAGCTTGCGTCGGTGCTCAGCCACGAAATCTCGCACATCACGCAGCACCATATCGCCCGCAGCATTGGCAACCAGCGCGACGCGATGCTGGCGTCGCTCGCCGCACTGGCCGCAGCAATCATCGCCTCGCGCTCGCGCTCATCCTCGAGCGGCGACATGGCGCAGGCCGCGGTCGTATCCGCCCAGGGGCTAGCGCTGCAGAGCCAGATCAGCTTCACGCGCCAGAACGAAGAGGAGGCGGACCGCATCGGCTTCGAGCGCATGGTCGTCGCGGGATTCGACCCGGCGGCGATGGCGATGCTGATGGAGCGGCTGCAGCGCTCGACCCGATTCCTCGAGGGCAACGCGCCCAACTATCTGCGCGACCACCCGGTCACGTACCAGCGCATCGCCGAAGCGCAGGCCCGCGCGCAGGGACTGCCGTTCCGGCAAGTACCCGACTCGCTCGACTTCCAGATGGTGCGGGCCTTGCTCAAGAGCTACGAGGGAACTCCGAGGGACGCGGTGCTGTTCTTCCGCGACTCGATCGCCGAGCGCAAGTACAACAACGAAGTCGCGGCGCATTACGGCCTCGTCGCCTCGCTGCTTCGGGCCCAGGAGCTCAAAAGCGCCCAGGCCGAGCTCACCGAACTCGAGAAGACCGCGCCGCCGCACCCGATGATCGAGGCGATGGCAGGTCAGGTCCTCATGCAATCCGGGCAGCTCAAAGCCGCGATCGCCCGCTACCAGGCCGCGCTGGTCCGCTATCCGAGGAAGATGCAGCTTGTCTACGATTACCCGGAAGCGCTGCTCAAGGACAATCAGCCGAGCAAGGCGGCAACGTTCCTGGCCGACCAGTTGCAGCGCTTTCCCTCCGATGGGCCGCTGCACCAGCTCGCAGCGCGTGCCTACGCCGCCCTCGGCAAGCAGCTCCTCCAGCATCAGCATCAGGCGGAGTTCTACGCCTGGCAGGGCAACCTCAAGGCCGCGATCTTCCAGCTCGAGCTTGCCGTCAAGGCCGGCGACGGCGACTTCTACCAGCTGTCAGTGGCGGAAAGTCGTCTGCGCGCGGTGCGCCAGGAACTGGCCGATCAGGAAAAGGCCGCCGGCGGCAGCGGCCGCACCGGCTGGAGTGCCCGGAGAGCTACGCGGCCTTCTGCGGGATGAACCTGAGCGCGACGCCGTTGTTGCAGTAGCGCAGGCCCGTCGGCGGCGGGCCGTCGTCGAAGACGTGACCCTGGTGGCCGCCGCAACGCACACAGTGATATTCGGTCCGCGGGACGATCATCTTGAAGTCCTCCCGGGTTGCAAGCCGGTCCGGGATCAGCGTAAAGAAACTCGGCCAGCCGGTCCCGCTGTCGTATTTCATCTGCGAGGAGAACAACGGCAGCGCGCAACCCGCGCACACGAACACACCGGGCCGCTTCTCGCTGTTGAGCGGGCTGGTGAACGGGCGCTCGGTGCCCTCGTGCCGCAGCACCATGAATTGCGCCGGGGTCAGGAGTTTCTGCCATTCCTCTTCACTTCGGGCGAGTGGCGCGGTCGTTGTCGCGACGTCCGCTCCAGGTGCGAGCAAGCCCTTCCAGCTCTGCTGAATCTCCGCGATCGATTTAGCGCCAGCTGGCGCGGCCGAGCCGTGCCGCGTAAGCGCCAGGGCCAGCGAGCCGGCCGGCAACATGGCGAGAAAATGACGTCGTTGCATGGTGCGCTCCTTTGGTTCTGGATCGGCCGCGCGGGCCCGAGTTCCGGCTTCGTGTCTGCATTGTCGCCGCGACTGCCGGCCTCCTTACGGTGGGCCGTCACGCGAACTCCCGGCGACAAGATACTGATTTGAGTTCGCTTTGTCTCCTGAGGCTGGCCGCAGCGCCGCGATCGCGGCCGCCCACCACCTGTAACTTTCTACAGTTGACAGGATACCGCGTCGGCATACAGTAAGTACGCACGCCCGGAACAGGGCGCACATCTTCATCTGGTGCAAGGGGGGAGCGATGAAGATTCTTGTCGTCGACGATCATCCGTTAATTCAGGAAGCGCTGCAGCACGTGCTCACGGCGCTCGACCCGGCGCTCGAACTCATTCAGGCGCAGGACGCGTCCGAGGCGCACGCCGCGCTTTCACGCGAGCCGGATACCGACCTGATCGTGCTCGACCTCACCTTGCCGGGTTGCGACGGCTTCGAGTTGCTCGCCGATCTGCGCCAGGAGTGGCCGGGCATGCCTGTGCTCGTGCTTTCGGCGACGCATGATCGCGAAACCGTCGAGCACGCGCTCGATCTCGGGGCCATGGGCTTCATCCCGAAAACCGCCAACACGCGCGTGTTACTCGAGGCGCTGCAGCTCGTCTTGTCGGGAGGCGTGTACGTGCCCACCGAATCGGGCCGCGCGAACGGCGGGATCCGGCCGCGGACGGTGACCCGGCCCGAGCAGCTCGGCCTGACAATGCGCCAGGCCGATGTGCTCAAGCTCCTGGTGCAGGGCAAACCGAACAAGCTCATCTGCCGGGATCTGCAGCTCTCCGAGGGAACCGTCAAGGTGCACGTCAGCGCCATTCTGCGCGCACTCAACGTGCGCAACCGCACGCAGGTCGTCATCGAGTTGGCGCGGCGCGGCGTGCGGCTCGATTCCCCGGTCGCCCGAGCGCGCTGACGGCGCGAAGCGCCTGAGCCATCATGTCCGCGCTGACCGCGCTCGACCCGCGGCTAATCCGGCGCGCCCGTGCGGATCAGATCGCGACCCTATTTACGCAGTGGGGCCGCACGACGTCGTCGATGACACTCGGCGGGTTGATCCTGTGCGCGGTGATGTGGAACGTCGCGCCAGAGCGCGAGCTGATTGCCTGGGTCGCGGCGATCCTTGTCAACCAGGCGTGGCGCTTCGAGCTGGCGCGACGCTACCGCGTCGCCGTCCCTGCGCCGGCCGATCGGGAGCCGTGGGGCCGCGCTTGGGCCGCGGGCTCGACGATCGCCGGTGCGCTTTGGGGGACCGCCGGCGTCCTTTGGTTCGGGCCCGGGGATGCCGGCCATCAGGCGCTGCTGATCGTCTGCCTGTTTGGCGTCATCCTCGGCGGTATCAACCTCACCGCGGTGTACAAGCCGTCGTTCTACGGCTTCGTGCTCCCTGCCGTGCTGCCGCTGATCGCCCGTGTCGCGGCCGAGGCGGACCAGGTGCATGCCTTCATCGCCGCGGTGCTGCTCGTCGTCGTCGCGTTCATCCTGCGCTTCGGCCACAGCCTGAACGACCTGATGACGCAATCGCTGGCCATCCGCTATGAGAACATCGACCTCATCGCCGAGTTGCAGGCGCAAACGAGCGCGGCCGACCGCGCCCGCGCGACCGCGGAGGCCGCGAATCGCGGCAAGACACAATTCCTGGCCGCGGCCAGCCACGACCTGCGCCAGCCACTCCACGCAATGGGGCTGTTCGCGGCGGCGCTTTCGGCTCGCGCGCACGACACGCACGTGCGCAATCTGGTCGACAGCATCAACGCGTCGGTCGAGGCATTGGAGCGCCTGTTCAGCGCCCTGATGGACATCTCCAAGCTCGACGCAGGCGCGGTCGCACCGAAGCGCGCCGCGTTTCCGCTCGCGCCCGTGTTCGAACGCCTGCAGCGCGAGTTCGGCCCGCTGGCGGCGGCAGAAGGCCTGCGCTTCACCGTCGTTCCCACGCGCGCGTGGGTCGACAGCGACCCGGTGCTGCTCGAGCGCATCCTCGCCAATCTCGTGTCGAATGCGGTGCGCTACACCGCGCGCGGCGGGGTGGTCATCGGCGTGCGGCGACGCGCGGGACGTCTGGCACTCGAAGTGTGGGACTCCGGCGTCGGCATTCCGGCGGCCGAGTGCGAGCGCATCTTCGAGGAGTTCTATCAGGTCGGCAACCCGGGACGCCACAGCAGCAAGGGCATGGGCCTGGGCCTGGCGATCATTCGCCGGCTCGCGACGCTGCTCGAGCATCCGGTGCGTATCGATTCCGAGCCCGGCAAGGGCTCGCGCTTCAGCGTCGAGGTCGCACCGGCGACGCCTGCCGTGCCTGCGACCATGACAGCGCGCCCCGCGGTTGCGCTGTGCGCGACGAGGCTCTCGGGCGCACGCATCGCCGTCGTCGACGACGAGCGTATCGTCGTGGAGGGCATGCAGGCGCTTTTCGCGGCGTGGGGTGCCCAAGTCGTCGGCGCCGCGTCGGGCGAGGCGATGCTCGCCGCGCTCGGCGAGGCCGAGGCCTACCCCGATTTGCTCATCGCTGATTATCGCCTGGCGCACGACGAGCTCGGCACCGACGTCATCGCGCGGTTGCGCCGCGAGCTCGGGCTGGCGATCCCTGCGCTGTTGATCAGCGGCGACTCCTCGGCGGCGACGCTCGACGCGCTGCGCAACTCGGGGGTGGATTTCCTGCTCAAACCAGTGTTGCCCGAGGAGCTCAAGGCGGAAGCCGAGCGGCTGCTTGTCTCGAGCGCGGTCGTCGCCGAACCGCCCTCACCGGAGCGCGGTGCGCGTCAGAGCCGGGAAGCGTTCAGCGCTGCCCCCGGTTGATCGCCGTAGCGGCTTTCCTTCTCACTGCGGCACGCAGGCAAACACTTTCGTGTTGCCGTTGCCTTCAAACAGCCAGCCGGCAGCGAGCATCTGGTCGAAGATCGTGAGATCGGTCGCATAACGATGGTTCGGCGCCCCGCCCATACCATTGTTGTACAGGCGGTAGAGCGGGATCGTGCCGCCGGAGCACGGGCCGTCGGCGTCGGCAAGCTTACTGTAGAACGCAATGGCCTCGTATTGCCAGGCAGTGTTGGTCTTGAGCGCGGTGCACTCGGGCCGGGAGCGACGTGTAGAAGTGCGAACTGTTAGGTGAAAACATTAAACTTGTAATCTTAGGAGTAAAGTGGCTATTTAACAGTTTTATGCAATATAAATATGAAGATAATCATGTAAGTCATTAAGTAATTATGGATTACTTCTCTATATCGCTTAGATAGGATAGTCGCTCCATGCTACAAGCCTTCATGACATGTGCAACCACCCGCAGGCGAGATGAGTTAAAAAAAGCGCCCCAAAAAGGGGCGCGTGAGGACAGACCGAGTTCGGGATGACCGGTTTAGGGTCGGGGGGTAAACCCGGTCTGGAGTCTACCGGCTCACGTGAGGATGAAGTTCAGGGCCGATGTCAATGACATTCGCATCAGTGGTTAAACAGAATATAGCACATTTATGACATATGAATTATAGGCTCGTCGGGCCAGTCACGCAAGGCCCCGTGTGCGCCAACGTGCCTCCGGCCCCGTGGATGCTTCGAGTACGATCCCGTGCCCGAACTGGGGACGCGTCGAAGGCCCGATCGCGCCCTGCTGCAGACGGCGTGTCGACGCGCGCCACGCCCAGCGGATTGCAACCGTGAGCTATCGGGGGAGCTGCGGGAGTCGCCGCGCCGACGACCGTTACCAGCGCCAGCCACAGGACCAGCCCGGCGAGCAAGCCGGCGGGCCAGCGCCAGACCAACAGCGACTCGCGCACCCGTTCGCGCCTCCACTCGCGCGCCGAGATGGCCGCCGCTGCGACCTGAGGACGCTTGCGGCCCTCTCTGACTTTCACCAGCGTTTCCTGCTCCAACCTGTCGCCTCTGTGGCTGCGCGCGATTCGCTCAGTTCGTACCTTCCGCTCCTGTTATGGTAATCGAATCTATGCCATTGTCATAACCCCCCTCCGGTGACGATGACTCGGCCTGGGTCTCGAGCGCTTCCCACGCCCAGCGCCCGCGGGGGGAAAAGCCCGGCCCGGTGCAGCTGGGCCGGACAGTCGGCCGGAGGGCCGCCTGAGGACAGAAGTTCCTTAGACGACCGCGAGAGCCATCGGCCGGCTGCGCGCGCCGCGGCTCCCGCAAGTTCAGTTGCTCGGAGGCGTTCGCGGCTGCGCGCGTTGCGCCTGCATGCGCGCGATCCCGGATTTGATCGCATCGCGAGCGACGGCCTTCTGCTCCTGCCCGAAGGTCGCGTACAGGGCGAGCCACGCGTCGCGCGTCTGCTTGTGCAGGGCGGCATTCTGCTGCTGCGCGTTGTCCGCGATCGCGGCGACCGCCGCGAAATCCGGCTCCGACTTCGCCAACTCGGCTTGCAGCGCGGCCTTCACCTGCTCGAAGTTCGCACGCGCTGCGTTGCGCGTCGTGTTGCTTTGGGCGACGGCATTGTCCCACTGCTGCTGCTGCGACGTGTTGAGGTTGAGCTGCGGCTTCAGCCTGCCCAGCATCTCCAGCGGGCTGCCGCCGTGCGCCGACTGCGCCGGTGCCGGGAAGGCGACTGCGCCGAGGGTGGAAGCCAGCAGCGCGGTGAACAGTATTCGTTTCATCGATCGTGCCTTTCATTCAGTTGGCCGTCGGACTCGGGACCTGCGATGCGCCGTAGCCAATGGTGCTAGTCTGGCCGCAACGCATTGCGCAATCATTGCCAGCAGGAGCGAGTCGGTAACGCTTTGTTGCGCCCCGGCGTGAATAGCCGTCGCGGCCATTATCCGGACTAACGCGGCGTCTCGAGCGCGTTTGTGTAACCAATCGTTGCCCGCAGCGACGGGCGTTACAATTCGTGACAACCCGAGCTCGGGCGACGTTGCTCCGCGCCCTACGATGCGATGCAATGAAACAAGTCAGCCCCAAGATTCTTGTCGTCGACGACGATGCGCGCCTGCGCGATCTGCTCGCCCGCTATCTCGCCGAGCAGGGCTTCCAGGTGCAGACGCTCGCCGACGCGCGGGAGATCGACAAGCGGTTGCAGCGTGATCCCCCGCACCTGCTTGTCCTCGACCTCATGCTGCCGGGCGAGGACGGCCTGGCCGTGTGCCGGCGCCTGCGCGGCTCGGGGGAAACCGTGCCGATCATCATGCTCACCGCCAAAGGCGAGGACGTCGACCGCATCGTGGGCCTCGAGATGGGCGCCGACGATTACCTGCCGAAGCCGTTCAATCCGCGCGAACTGGTCGCGCGCATCCACGCGGTGCTCCGGCGCCACACCGAACGTCTGGCCCCGGGTGCACCCGCCGCCGATGGCAGGATCGCGTTCGGGCCGTACCTGCTCGACCTGACCACCCGCACGCTCAGGCGCGGCGACACGCAGGTCGCGCTCACGACCGGCGAGTTCAGCCTGCTCAAGGTCCTTGCGACCCATCCGCGGCAGCCGCTGGCACGCGAAAAACTGATGCTGCTCGCGCGCGGTCGCGACCACGACGTGTTCGACCGCGCTATCGACGTGCAGATCTCGCGCCTGCGCAAGCTGGTCGAACCCGACCCTTCGACGCCGCGCTACATCCAGACGGTTTGGGGCTTCGGCTACGTGTTCGTGCCCGATGAAACCGCGACCCCCAGCGAGGCCGGTGCTTGAGAGTCACCTGGTGGCCGCGCTCGCTGTTCGGCCGGCTCGCGCTGCTGCTGCTCCTGGTGATTCTTGTCAGCCAGGCGGCCGCGATCTACCTGTTTCGCCAGGATCGGGCGGCGCTCATCGCCCGCCAGTTCAGCGATACCAAGCTGGTGCAGCTCCGGGCGCTGCGCGCCGCGCTCGCGGCGACCGATCCGCGCGCGACCGACGCGACGCTGGCCAAATTCGGCGAGGCGTATCACGCCCGCATCGTTCCCGATCAGGAGCGGCGCTTCACCGGCGGGCCGCCGCAAAGCCCCTTGCTCGAGGACCTGGAGAGGCGCCTCAAGGCCGAGCTTGGGCCCGAGACCGAGCTGCGCATTCAGCCGCGGCTGCAGCTGCTCTGGATCAAACTGGCCGCGGGCGACCGCGCCTACTGGGCCGGGTTCCAGCTGCCGCCGCGGCCTTCGGAGGATGCGCCGTCCCGCGCGCTGGAGTGGAGCGTTGTGATCCTCGCGGTCCTGCTGGCCAGCGCGTACGCCTTCGCCCGTTACCTCGCGCGGCCTTTGCGCCAGCTCAACGAAGCGGTCACTAGCGTCGGCCAGGGGAAGTCGCCGCCGCCGCTGCCCGAGAGCGGGCCGTCGGAAATCGTCAACCTTAATCGCGGCTTCAACCAGATGCTGTCCAACCTGCGGCAGATCGAGCAGGATCGCGCGGTGCTCCTGGCCGGCGTCTCGCACGATCTGCGCTCGCCGCTGGCGCGACTGCGGCTCGGCATCGAGGTCGGCACCTCCGACGACCACGCGCGCCAGGGCATGGTCGACGACATCGAGGAGATGGATCGGATCATCAGCCAGTTCCTCGACTTCGCCCGCGACGGGCACCAATCGCCGCTGGAAGTGTGCGACCCGGGCGACATCGTCGCCACCGTGGTCGAACGCCATCGGCGCGCCGGCCGCGACGTGCGTTTTGCGCGCGGCGAGCTGCCGCGCGTGCCGCTGCGGACGACGGCCTTCGAGCGCCTGGTCGGCAATCTCGTCGATAACGCGCTGCGTCACGGCGCGCCGCCGGTCGAGATCACGACCCGCGTCGCGGACGGATCGATCGTGCTCGAGGTCGCCGACCGGGGCCCTGGCGTTCCACCCGATCAGGTCGAGCATCTGAAGCGCCCGTTCACCCGCGGCGACCCGGCGCGCAGCGGCGCGGCCGGTGCGGGCCTGGGTCTGGCGATCGTGGAGCGGATCGCGCGGCTTCACGGCGGCACGCTCGATCTGCTGCCGCGCGATGGCGGCGGGATGATCGCGCGCGTGACGCTGCCGATTGCGGTCGGCGCCGCGTGAGCGACGCGGGCGAGCGTCAACCGCCCGCCGCGGTTCGAACCAGCAGGACGCTCGCCAGCGCGGCGATGCCTTCGCCGCGCCCGGCGAAGCCGAGATGCTCGGTCGTCGTCGCCTTGACGTTGACCTGCTCGACTCGCGCGCCGCAATCCGCGGCGATGTTCGCAACCATCTGGGCGGCGTGCGGCGCGAGCCTGGGCGCCTGCGCGATTACCGTCGCGTCGAGGTTGCCCAGCGCATAGCCTGCCGTGTGCGCGCGCTGCCAAACGCGGCGCAGCAGCGCGCGGCTATCCGCGTCCTTGTACGCGGGGTCCGTGTCCGGAAAGTGCGACCCGATGTCGCCCGCACCGAGCGCGCCGAGAATCGCGTCGCAGGCCGCGTGCAGCAGCACATCGGCGTCGGAATGCCCGGCCAGCCCGCGCTCGTAGGGAATCGTTACGCCGCCTAGCACCAACCGGCGGCCCGGGACCAGCGCGTGCGCGTCGAAGCCGCTGCCGATGCGCACGCCGGGCCCGGTCATGCCCGCGCCGGGCGCTGTCCCAGGATCGCCTCGGCGAGCGCGACGTCCTCGGGATAGGTCACCTTGATGTTCTCCGGGCTTCCCTGCACCAACCGTGGTCTGACGCCCAGCGCCTCGACCGCCTGCGCCTCGTCGGTGATCTTGGTGCAGTCCGCGTTGCGGAACGCATGCTGGAGGATCGCGTAGCGGAACATCTGCGGCGTTTGCGCGCACCACAGGCCGTCGCGCGACTCAGTCGACATCGCGCGCAGGCCCGCGCCGCTCTCGGCGCGCTTCAGCGTGTCGGCCAGCGGTATCGCCAGCAAGCCCCCGACCGGCTCGTCCTCCAGCTCGTGCAGCAGCCGGTTCAACGTCGTCACGTCGATGCAGGGCCGCGCCGCGTCGTGCACCAGCACCCAATCCTCCGCCGCGGCGCGGCGGCCGATCGCGGCGAGGCCGTTCTTCACCGACTCCGCGCGCGTCGAGCCGCCGCAATACAGCGCTTCGACGCCGCGGACCTCGCCGATGCGCTCGGCGTAGAGCTTGTCCTCGCGCGCGAGCACGACGAACACCGCTTCGAGCACGACCGCGTCGTTGAGAGCATCGATCGAGCGCCTGAGCAGCGGCGCCCCCGCGACCGCCGCGTATTGCTTGGGCACGCCGCCGCCGAAACGCATGCCCGTTCCCGCGGCGGGGATGAGCGCGAACCGGCGCGGCGCGGTCACGGGTGGACCCCCACGCTTGCGGCCTCATTGGCCAATTCGGCCGCTGCGCTGCCCCCAAAGGGGGCGCACCCGCGCCTTGGCCCTGCGGCGCTCATGGCGATCAGGAGCTCCTGCCCAAATATTTGGCGAGGAACCGCTCCATGGCTTCGTAGAACTCGAACTGGTTCTCCTCGTTGCGGAAGCCGTGGCCTTCGTTCTCCTTGACCAGGTACGGAACGTCGATCCCGCGTGCCTTGAGCGCTCTCACCATCTGGTTCGACTCGTCGATATTCACACGCGGATCGCGCGCGCCCTGGGCGACGAACAGCGGCGACTTGATCCGGTCGGCATTGAGCGCGGGCGATGCAGCGGCGAGCAGATCCTTGTCCTTCTCCGGATCGCCGACCATCTCGTGCATCATGTCGAGGAACGGCTTCCAGTATGGCGGGATCGTCTTCATGAACGTGAACAGATTGGACACGCCGACGTAGTCGACCGCGCAGGTGTAGAGATCGGGCGTGTACGTCACGCCAGCAAGCGTCGCATAGCCGCCGTAGCTGCCGCCGTAGATGCAGATCCGTTTCGGGTCGGCAATGCCCTCCTTGACCAGATACTGGACGCCGTCGCTGATGTCGTCCTGCATCTTCCTGCCCCACTGCTTGAACGACGCCTGCCAGAAGCTGCGGCCGTAACCGGTCGAGCCGCGGAAGTTCATCTGCAGCACCGCGTAGCCGCGGTTGGCGAGCATCTGCACCTCCGGGTTCCAGCCCCAGACGTCGCGCGCCCACGGGCCGCCGTGCGGGTTGACCACGACTGAAAGGCTCTTCGGTTCCTTGCCGTTCGGTAACGTGACGTAACCGTGAATCGTCAGGCCATCGCGCGAGGTGTACTCGATGGGCTTCATCCTCGCCATCTTCGCTTCCGGCAGCCACGGCGCGATCTCGCCCAGCTTGGAGAGCTTGTCGGCAGCCGCGTCGTACAGGTAGCGCGTCCCCGGCGTCCGATCGTTGAACGCGGCGACGATCATCCGGTCTTCGTCGTCGGTCATGCTCTGGATGCCAAACTCGTAGCCGGGGAGCTGTTTTTGCAGCGCCGTGAACAGCTTCTCGGTTTGTGCGTCCAGGAACTTCCGCTCCGGCTTCCAGGTGACGAAGTCGATCTCGGTGAGCACCTTGCGCTTGCGCGAATACGCGAGAGTATCGACGTCGACCTCGGGATGCCCGAACAGCACTTGCTGCTCTTTCGCCGTCGCGGGATCGACCAGCACGATCGCCTGCTTGTCGCGGCCGATGTTCGACGCCGCGTACAGGAGCCGGTTGTCGAAGGTGAAGAACAGCGGGCTGAACGCGTCGCGAAAGCTCGTCGTCAGCACCGTCTTGAACGGATCGCTCGCGCCGTCGCGATAGAGGAAGCTCGTATTGACGCCGTCGGAGGTCTGCGCGCCGCGGATGTTGCCCGCGTGGTCGGTCAGCCAACTGGTGATGTTGCCGGGGTTCTCGGCGACGAGCGTGAGCTCGGCCGTCTTCAGATTCAGGCGGTAGGCGTCGAAGACCTCCTTGTTGCGCCTGTTGAGACCGACGAGCAGCTCGTCCGGGAAGTCGCGCAGTTGGTCGATGATTTGCGCCCGGACGCCGTCGAACGGAGTGAGGTCCTTGACGCCGGAGCCATCGACGTTGACCGCGACGACGTGAAAATTCTCGTCGCCGCCGAAATCCTTGACGTAGACCAGGCGCTCCGGCCCCTTCCAGAAGTGATCCGGGATGTCGCGCGCGGTCTCGTTGGTCAGGCGGCGCGGCTCGCCGCCGGAAAGCGGTTGGACGTAGATGTTCATCCGCCGTTCGTAGGGCTGCATGAACGCCAGGGTCTTGCCGTCGGGAGAAATTCGAAAGTAGCCGCGCTCCGGATGGCGGAAGAACTCGCGCACCGGAATCGGCGATTCGTCCGCGGCCCGCGCCGGCGACACGGCGAGGTCGAGCGCGCCCAAGGCCGTCATGAGCATGAGTGCGGCGCGGATAATGGGGATCGGCATCAGGTTTTGTCGAAACAGGGCGGCGGGGACCGGGCCACGAGGACCCGGCGAGCGGATTGTACGCCCGGCGAGCCTTGCTTACGTCACCCCGCGTCGCCGCCGCGACCCGCGAGGGCGCTCACGCCGACACTACGAGCACGGCCAGCGCCGCACGCACGCCAGCCGGGATCGGAATGGGGCGGCGGGTCGCCCGATCGACCCAGACGTGTACGAAGTGCCCGGTCGCCGCGGGCTCCTCGTCGCCCCGGCGAAACAATCCGATTTCGTACCTGACCGAAGAGTTCCCGAGCTTCGCCACGCGCAGCCCTGCGTCGACAACATCGGGGAACGACAGCGCCTTGTGGAACCGGCATGAGGTCTCAACGACCCACCCGCTCGCCGGCGCAGCGTGGATGTCGAGCCCCGCGGCGTGGATCAGATGCTCATTGACCGCGGTGTCGAAGTACGAGTAGTAGGTCGCGTTGTTGACGTGGCCGTAGACGTCGTTGTCCATCCACCGCGTCGGGATGGCGAGGAAGGTCTTGTAGCTGGCGCGGCGGTTCACAAGCCCGGTCAGTCACCGCCGCGCAAGCGGCTCTCGAGCAGTTCGATCCAGTGTCGCACCGGCCGCTGCGTGCCCGCACCCAGGTGCGCGAGACAGCCGATGTTTGCGGTGGCGATCAGCTCGGGTCGGCCGGCTTCGAGCGCCGCGAGCTTGTTGGTTCGCAGCTGCTCGGACAGCACCGGCTGCAGGATCGAATACGTCCCCGCGGACCCGCAACACAGGTGCGCGTCAGCGACCGGAGTCAATTCTAGCCCCAGCGCCTCCAGGATTTCCTCGACGCGGCCGGCGAGCTTGAGGCCGTGCTGCAGCGTGCACGGCGAGTGGAAGGCCACCCGTTGCGCGCCGCAGTCCATCGCGACCAGCGGCGCGATGCGCTTCCATTCGGCGGCCACGATCTCGACCGGATCTCGCGCGAGTGCTGCGACGCGACGCGCTCGCTCCGCGTAGGCCGGATCGTCGCGCAGCAGGTCGCCGTACTCCTTGACGAGCACGCCACATCCGCTGGCGGTCACGACGATCGCTTCGGCTCCGCGCTCGATCTCCGGCCACCAGGCATCGATGTTCGCGCGCATGAGTCGCCGCGCCTCGTCGGCCGCGGCGAGGTGGTGGCTGAGCGCACCGCAACAGCCCGAGCCCGCGGAGCGGATGAGCGAGACGCCAACGCGGTCGAGCACGCCCGCCATCGCCCCGTCGATCGACGGCGCAAGCGAAGGCTGGACGCAGCCGTACAGCGCGAGCATTTTGCGCTCGTGCCGCGCCCGTGGCCACGCGCCCGCACGACGGGGGGGCGGCAGCTTGGCGGCGAGCGAGCGCGGCAGGAGCGGTCGCGCCAAGCGGCCGGCGGCGACCGCGAGCGCGAAGAGCGGACGCGACAGAAGGCTCTTGCGCAACAGCCAGCGGCGCGTGCGCTCCCGCCCGCTGCGGGGCACCTGCGCCTCGACCACATGCCGGCCGATGTCGACCAGCCGGCCGTAGCGCACGCCGGACGGGCACGTCGTTTCGCACGCGCGGCAGGTCAGGCAGCGATCGAGATGGAGCTGCGTCTTGGCGGTGACCGGCCGGCCCTCGAGCATCTGTTTGATGAGGTAAATACGGCCGCGCGGACCGTCGAGCTCGTCGCCGAGCAGCTGATATGTCGGGCAAGTCGCGGTACAGAAGCCGCAATGCACGCAGGCGCGCAGAATCGCTTCCGCTTCGCGACCCTCCGCAGTGTCCTTGATGAAGTCGGCGAGGTGCGTTTCCACTTTTCAGAAGTCGGCGAACATCCGACGCCGGTTGAAGATGCCGGCCGGATCGAACGTCGCCTTGAGCGCTCGGTGAATCGCGAGCAGCGGCTCGTCGGGCCGCTGGAACGCTCCGGCGGACTTGTCGTCGCCGCGGAACAGCGTCGCGTGGCCGCCATGCTGCCGCGCCCACGCGCGCAGCCGCGCGGGATCGGCCGGCGCGTTCGGCTTGAGCCAGCGCAAGGCGCCCCCCCACTCGATGAGCTGCGCGCCCCCGAGGTCGGTATACGGCGCGGTCGCGCGCACCGATAGTCGCCACAGCGGCGCGTTGCGCTCGCCGGCAGTGAAGAATTCGTGCTGTTGCTCGCGCAGCGACGACCAGAACGTAGCGGCGTCGGGAATCGCCGAGCCGCCGACCTGGCGCGACGCGGCAAGAACCGCGCTCTCCGCGCCCGCCAGGCGGGCGTAGAGCTTTCCCTCGTGGTAGCACGTAGCCGTGAGCGGCAACGGCTGCCCGCCCCACTCGTTCATGCGCTGGATCGCCTGGTCGGCCGTCAGCTCGAGCACGTGCGTCGCTTCGGTCTTGGGCCGCGGCGAGCATTTGAGCGAGACCTCGAGGATGATACCCAGCGTCCCCAGCGAACCGGCGACAAGGCGCGACACGTCGAAGCCGGCGACGTTCTTCATCACCCGGCCACCGAAGGCGAGGTCCTCGCCGCGGCCGTCGAGCATGCGCACGCCGAGCACGAAATCGCGCACCGCTCCCGCGTACGGGCGACGCGGACCCGAGAGGCCGGCGGCGATGCAGCCGCCGAGTGTCGCGGCGACTCCGAACTGCGGCGGCTCGAAGCCGAGCATCTGCCCCGCGCCGGAGAGTGTCCGGT
>JBGPYP010000338.1:0-2899 GCA_041493285.1 Casimicrobiaceae bacterium | reverse complement strand
CTCAACAAACGTCGACGCTGAGTCACCACAAAGGACACGAAGGTTGTGGTTGTCAGCGCGGACTCGCAGGGCTGAAGCCCCGCGCCACATCTGACCGCGGGAGAGTTCAATGCACATCATTCGCACCGTCGGGTTCGTGCTTCTGACCGCCGCCTCCGTATGGGCGCAGCAGACCATTCCGCCGCCGCCCGACGTCGCGGCGCCGCCGAGCGGGGCGTCTAAAACGCCGTCAGGCCTCGCGTCCAGAGTCCTCACGCCCGGCAGCGGCAAAACGCACCCGACGAAAACCGATCTGGTGACCGTCAACTACACGGGCTGGACGACCGACGGGAAGATGTTCGACAGCTCGGTCGTGCGCGGCCAGCCGGCGACCTTTCCGCTCGATCGCGTCATCGGCGGCTGGACCGAAGGGGTGCAGTTGATGGTCACGGGCGAGAAGCGCCGGTTCTGGATTCCCGAAGCGCTCGCCTACAGGGGTCAGCGCGATCCAAAAGGTATGCTCGTGTTCGATGTCGAGCTGATCTCCTTCGTCGAGTCGCCGGCGCAAGCGCCGCCCGACGTGAAAGCGCCGCCAGCCGACGCGAAGCGCACGTCAAGCGGCCTCGCGTACAAACGGTTACGGGAAGGCACCGGCGGACGCCATCCGAAACCGTCGAATGAAGTCACCGTCAATTATTCTGGATGGACCACGGACGGCAAGCTGTTCGACAGCTCGGTCGTGCGCGGCCAGCCGGCGACGTTCGCCATCGACGGCGTCATCCCTGGATGGACCGAAGGTCTGCAGTTGATGTTCGAAGGTGAAAAGACGCGGTTCTGGATTCCAGAAAAGCTGGCCTACAAAGGTCAAAGCCCGCCGTACGGAATGCTCGTGTTCGACGTGGAGTTGGTCAAGATCCAGTAGGGCGGACCTTCCCTCCCGCCCCTTCGGCGACCCGCCGGCACGCACGCTCGAAACGATCGGTCAGCGCGCGCCGCGCCTCTTCGGCGACCGGACCGATGCGCGACCAACTGGCTTGCGCCTGCCGCACGTCTTCCTGCGCCGCGCGCCAACGGCTCTCCTCGTCGACTTTCCCGCCGATCGTGTTGGCGGCCAACGCCTCTTTGAGCATCGCCGCGAGCCGCGTGGTCGGCGACAGCGCCGCATCGACGGGAGCGGCGCCGACGAGCGACGTCACGAGGTCTTCCATCCTGCGAACGAGTGCTTCCATGCGCGTGCGGTTCGAGTCGGGATCGAGATCGCTCCCGCCGAACACCGCGGGCCAGCCCGCAACGACCCGATTGAAGGCGGCGCCGAAGCGTTGGTCGAGCGCGAGCGCACGCTCGCGATCGACACCGCGCAGGGCGAGCTCCTGTTGCCACCGCGCACGAAGGGCCCGAACGTTCTGGAGCAGATCCGCGGGTGGCTCGACGGGGCTCGCCGCGGACGGTGCCTGCGCCAGTTCGTCCGACCGTGGCTCGGCGAGACTCGCCCCAGGTGACTCGACGGGACTCGCCGCAGGCGCGAGCGCCTCGAGCGCGGCGCAAACGGCTTCGCGGGCCGCGACGCGCTCGGCGCGCGCGATGTCGTGCCGCTGCGCGTAGCGTGTGAAGAAGTGATCGCACGCGCCGCGGAACCGCTGCCAGATCGCCTCCGACCGGCTCTTCTTCACCGGGCCGATCGTCTTCCACTCGGACTGCAGCCGTTTGATCTCTGCCGCCGTCGCCTCCCAGTCGATCGACTCACCGATCGCTTCGGCTCTCGCGCAGAGCGTTTCTTTCTTCGCCAGGTTCTCGGCCCACAGCGTCTTGCGTTTGGCCAGATCTTCGTAGCGGCGGGTGAAGAACCGATCGCAGGCGGCGCGGAAACGCTCCCAGGCGGCCTTCTCCTGTCCCCGCGTTACCGGACCGATGGTTTTCCATTCGGCCTGCAGCCGCTTGATTTCGTCCGCCGTCGGAATCCAGTTCGTCGAGTCGGCGAGCGCCTCGGCGCGCTCCGACAAGACGGTTGTCTTGGCGAGATTTTCCGCTCGCGCCTGGGCCTCGGCCGCGAAATGGGTTTCCAAGCGCGCCCACACCACGTCGTGCGCCGCCTTGAACCGGCGCCACAGCGCTTCGCCCTGCGCGCGGGGCACGTCGGCGGCCAGACGCCACTGCTGCTGCAACTCGCGAATCTGGCGCGCGATGTCTTCGGGATTGTCGGCGGCGCCGAGCGCCTCCATTTTTTCGCAGAGCTGTTCCTGAATCCCGATGTTCGCCCAGCGCTGCCAGCCGGCGACCTCGCGCAGTTCCTGTACCTTCGGCGTGAGCGCCGCCTGCGCGGCCTTCAACCGAGACGTGGTCTCGTCGTAGTCCCGCTTCGAGGGGAGCGGGGCCGCCTCGGAGAGCGCCGCCCGCACATCGCGCAGCGCGCGCTCGGCGGCCTTGAGCGACAGATCCGTGTTGGTCAGCAGCGGTTCGACCCGGCTGAGGAGCTGATGCACCTGATTGAGGGCGTCGCGACGCGCGCGCGCATCGGCTTCGTGTCTTTCGGTGTCGCGCGCCGCCAGACGCGTCTCAGCGCCCGCAAATCGCGACGCCACCTCGGGATCGATCGCGGCGCCGACGTCCAGGTCTTTCCATTCGCCACGCGCGACGGCCATCCGGCGATGCGCGGACGCGAGATCGGCGTCAACCGCGGCGGTTTCAGCGTCCCCGGCGAGCTCACCAAGGCGGATGCGCCGGCGCTCGGCTTCTTTTTCCGCTTCCTGTCTCGCCTGTTCTCTTGCCTTCTCTCTTACCTTCTCTCTTACCTGTTTCTCGGCGACGGCGACGCGCGCCCGTTCCGCTGCCTGCTGCTCATCGCGGCGCCGGGCCGCCTCCGCCTCCTTCACTGCCGCCTCGACAGCGTGAAGCTCCTCGACGCGCACGGGCGCTTCCGGTG
>JBGPYP010000398.1:0-2261 GCA_041493285.1 Casimicrobiaceae bacterium | reverse complement strand
GTAGCGTCGCGTCGTCGGCCCCTGCGCCCGGCTCGGGTCGCCTCCACGCGCGATGCTCGTGTAGCCTCGCTCCGCCTCGCCGGTCGCCCCACGCGGAGCGCGGGGATCGCGCGAAGACGACGCCGGAGCGCGGAGCAGGGGCCCCGCGAGCGTAGCGATGCGGGGATGCGACCGCGGAGGCGGATGGGCTGCGGGCAACTGAACGATTCTATCTCCGCCGCGCCCCTGCGCCCGCAGCAGTCGACGCAGCGGCCGACACGCGAGGTCACGATTGCCAGATACGCGTCCAAGGAGGCCGCCGCGTTCACCGGCGCAAAACCGCGTGTCCCGGGACGCCCCGAACGACCGGCCGCCGAACCTCCGTGGTTGGTTCGGCGCCGAACTTCGCTTCGTCGCGCTGATCGAGTTCGCCAAGGGTGCGCTGGTGCTCATTGCCGGCGCGGGCCTGCTGGCGTTCGCGCATCGCGGCCTGCGGGACGTGGCCGAAGAGTTGCTACTGCACCTGCACCTGAACCCGGCGAGCCGGATCCCCGGGATTTTCGTCGCGCTGGTCGACCGCATCACGTCGTACGACCTGTGGCTCCTCGCGACCGGCGCCGCGGCGTACGCCGTGGTGCGGATCGCCGAAGGCTACGGGCTCTGGCACGACCGCGCCTGGGCGGAATGGCTGGGAGCGGTTTCCGGCCTGGTCTACGTTCCCTTCGAGCTATACGCGTTGAGCAAGGGCGTCACGCTGCTCAAAATAACGACGCTTGCGCTCAACGTGCTGGTTCTCGCGGTGCTCATCGACGCGCTGTTGCGCCGACGGCGGCGGTAACGCGGATTTACGCGATCCGTTTCAAGATCTTCAGCACGACCTCGAAGCGCCTGCCGTAGGGTGGGCGGAGAAGCCACGTCAGCGCGAAGCGCGGCTGCGCGAACACGGCCTTCTCGTGCGTGAACGTGCGGAACCCGCGCTCGCCGTGGTACGCGCCGATGCCCGACGCACCGACGCCGCCGAAGGGCAGCTCCTCGTTGCTGAAGTGCCACAGCGTGTCGTCCTGCGTCATGCCGCCGGCGAGCGTCTCCCGCAACACGCGCTCTTGCGCCAGCGCATCGCCGCCGAAGGCATACAGCGCCAATGGCCGCGGCCGGGCGTTGATCTTCGCGATCGCCTCGTCGAGCGTCGCGTAGGTCTCGATCGGCAATACCGGCCCGAAGATTTCCTCGCGCATCGCCGCCATGTCGTCGCGAACGCCGACGAGGAGCGTCGGCGCGAGCTTGCGCGTGCGCTCGGGCAGAAGCTCGTTGCCCGGGTTGAGCCGGACGACGCGCGCGCCCTTTCTCGATGCGTCGTCGATAAGTGCGACCAGCCGCGCGTAATGACGATCGTTGACGATGCTCGTGTAGTCCGGGCTGGCCTCGAGCGTCGGGTACAGGGCCGCCACGCTCGCTGCAAGCGCATCGATGAGCGCATCGACGCGTTCCGCCGGGACCAGCACGTAGTCGGGCGCGATGCAGGTCTGGCCAGCGTTCAGCAACTTGCCAGCGACGAGCCGCGGCGCGAGCGCATCGATGTCCGCGTCGGCGTGCACCAGCGCGGGTGACTTGCCGCCGAGCTCAAGCGTGACCGGCGTGAGGTTGTCCGCGGCGACCAGCGCGATCTTGCGGCCGACCGCGGTCGAGCCGGTGAAGAACAGATGGTCGAACGGCAGTCGCGCAAACGCCTCGCCGACGGCGGCGTCGCCGATGACGACCGCGAATTCTTCGGCCGCGAAGCGTTCTTTCACGAGCCGCTCGAGCAATGCGGCGGTCCGCGGCGTCAGCTCGCTCGGCTTCAGCAGCACGCGGTTACCCGCCGCGAGCGCGGCGACGGCCGGCAGCAGCGCGAGCTGCACCGGATAGTTCCACGGGCTGATGACGCCCACGACCCCTAGCGGCTGGCGGACGATCCGGCTGCGTCCGGGCCACAGGTAGAGTGGGGTCGGGACGCGGTGCGGGCGCATCCACCGGGAGAGATGCCGTCGTGCGTGGCGAATACCGACGGTCACCATGAACAGCTCGGCGAGCCGCGTCTCCTGGGCCGCACGCGTCCCGAAATCGGCCGCAATCGCGGCGGCGATCTCGCCTTCGTTCGCGTCGATCAGCGCGTCGAGGCGGTCGAGGCGGTCCCGGCGCACCGCGAGCGGCGGATCGCGCTCGGCGGCGAACGCGGCGCGCTGCGCGGCAAACAACGCAAGCAGGACTTGGCCGCCTGTCCCGCTCGTGCTCATACGTCGGCG